>JAKLDX010000057.1 GCA_022703295.1 Candidatus Omnitrophota bacterium | reverse complement strand
GATTAATATCGGCTATCGCCATAGAGAAATTCTCCTCGACTCTCGGGGTCCTTCTCAAAAGCGGCATTCCGATAGTAAGGGCGATGGAGGCTGCCAGCAAAACTTCCGAAAGCGTGATATTTTCCGAGAAGATAGAAGAGGCAAAATCAAAGGTAATGGCGGGGGCACCTCTTTCGGAGTCCTTGCAGCAGACTGAGCTTTTCCCGCCACTTGTTGTACAGCTTGTAACGGTGGGTGAAAAGACAGGTAATTTCAGCGACATGCTTGAAGAAATCGCGAAATTCTACAAAGATGTTATCGATGTTGCCGTTACAAGATTCACTTCGCTCTTTGAGCCGTTAGTCATCATGTTTATGGCAGTTATCGTCGGAAGCCTGCTGGTGGGCATGTTTTTGCCGATATTCAAGCTTGCATCGGCAGGAGGCGCGTAAAATTAAGAAAAATCTTTGTAAAAAAGGAGGTGATAGTGTATAATTAATATATACAAAAGCTTGGCTAAATATAGAAAGGAGGAGTAAATGAGTAGATTTTTCGGGAAAACAAAAGGTTTTACATTACTTGAATTGTTAATGGTCGTTATTATCGTAGGTGTTCTGGCGAGCTTGGCATTACCGCAGTATGCCGGTTTCGTTGAGAAAGCCAGGGCAGCAGAAGCAACTGCCACAATAGGCGCAATAAAGAACGCGCAGGCTCTGTATAAACTGGAGAATGGTAACTATTCTTCCGTTCTAGCGGACCTTGGTATGGGAAGTGTACCGACTTCAGGTGACGCGCAATACTGGACATACGGCACAGCCGGAACCGCCGGAACAAGCTACACGATAACGGCAACGAGAAGCGGAAAGAAGGCAGCTGGACACACCGGTGAAACTATAATATTGACTTGGACGGATGCCAATACTCCGCCTGAGGCTTGGAGCGGCACATATACCGCTGTTATACCGAAATAGCGTCTTTTGCTTAAATGAACCTGTCAGTCAGAGTTAAACCCAGATCACGGACGACAGGCGTTAAAAAGGTAAGCGAGAGAGAATTCGTTGTGTGCGTAAGATCGCCTGCCCTGGAAGGCAGGGCGAATGAAGAGGCCATAGAGCTTCTGGTTGATTTTTTTGGCGTGCCGAAAAGCAGGATCTCTGTTTTACGGGGCGCAAAAAGCAGGAATAAGATTATACGGATTTTTTGAGCACCGCGGTATTTTCTTATTGACAAGATGCAGAGGCATCTAATATAATGTAGCTGATTTTCAAGAAGACAAGGGCGTCTCTTTGCAAGAGGCGCCCTTTTGTTTTTTCGAAAACATGCCTATAAAATAGGCAATTTCTTACTATCTTTTGAGGCATAATGAATATACTATCGAAAGAAAATATCTGCAGCGCCGGAGAAGTGAAAGTAACAAAGCTGGTCGTACTTGCTCCGAATATCGCCAGGGTCGCTAAGTGCGGGCAATTCGTAGCCCTGATGGCCAGGGAAGACGGAGAAAGAATACCTCTGACCATAGTCGATGCCGATGTCAAAAACGGCACGATCACCTTAATATTCCAGGAAGTCGGACTGACCACCAGACTGCTCGGCAAACTAAATGCCGGCGATTCCCTATATGCCCTAGTAGGGCCTCTCGGCCACGCTACTGAAATAAAAAATTACGGTAAAGTCATACTGGTAGGCGGTGGCGTCGGGATCGCGGAGATACTGCCCGTTGCCAGGGCATTGAAAGCGGCCGGCAACGATGTAACGACAATATTGGGGGCCAGGACAAAAGGGTTACTGATACTGGAAAAAGAATTAAAAGATGCGTCCGGCAAATTATTTATCACAACAGATGACGGAAGCTACGAAAGAAAGGGCTTCACGACCGATGTCCTGAGAGAGCTTCTCTCGGAATCAAAATACGATCTGATATATGCCGTAGGCCCCATACCGATGATGAAGAAGGTCGCTTTTACTACAAGGGATTTTGCAGTCAGGACAATAGTATCGCTGAACGCGGTCATGGTAGACGCAACCGGGATGTGCGGCTGCTGCAGGGTTACGATAGGGGGCAAGACAAAATTCAGCTGCGTAGACGGCCCGGAATTTGACGCCCACCTGGTAGATTGGGACGAGCTGATCAAAAGAAACGCGATCTATACGGATAAGGAAAAGCATATCTGCAATTTAGACAGGATGATCTGATTTTTATGAAAAAAGAACCCGTCAAAGCCAAGGAGTTAGCGCCGGTCAGGCGATCAAATAATTTTTCCGAGGTAGTCCTTGGGTACGATGAAGCCGAAGCCCTCGCCGAAGCCGGAAGGTGTCTGCAATGCAAGAACCCGATATGCACCTCCGGTTGCCCGGTAGGCATCAATATAAAGAAATTCATCAATTGCATTACTCAAAAGGATTACAAGAGCGCATATTTCACCATAAGAGAGAAGAATGATTTCCCTTCCATATGCGGCAGGGTATGCCCGGCAGAATACCAGTGCCGGAAAGCATGTGTCCTTACCAAAAAAAATTCTCCGTTTGCTTCGCCTGAAGCCATAAATATCCATTTCCTTGAAAGATTTGTCGGCGATTACGGCATGAAAAACAAGCTGGAGATACCATTAGAAGACAAAAACAAACTATCGAAATTCAAAGTGGCGGTCGTAGGTTCCGGCCCGGCCGGACTTGCCTGTGCCGGAGAACTGGTTCGCGCCGGAGTAAAAGTCACTATTTTCGAGAGCCTTCATAAGACCGGGGGAGTGCTGAGATACGGGATCCCGCCCTTCAGGATGCCGCGCGATATACTTGATTTCGAGATAAACTACCTGAAGAAGATGGGGGCGGAGTTCGTGCCTAATTATATAGTAGGCAAGGTAAAGACCCTGGACGAATTATTTGCAGAAGGCTATGCCTCGATATTCCTGGGACTGGGCGCAGGCATCCCGTCTTTCATGGGAATAGACGGAGAGAACCTGTGCAATATATATTCAGCTAACGAATTCCTGACAAGAATAAATCTGATGTCAGCATACAGATTCCCGGAGGCGCACACCCCCGTGAACATCGGAAAACATATAATCATCATCGGCGGCGGGAATACGGCCATGGATGCTGCGCGCGCGGCACTGCGACTGCAGAATATGAACAAAATAGCGCCCGATACCACTATAGTTTACCGCCGCACAGAAGTCGAAATGCCCGCCAGGAGGCTGGAGATAGCTCACGCAAAAGAAGAGGGCGTTAAATTCGAATTTTTAGTCAAGCCGACCGCCTTTATCGGCGACGACAAAGGTTTTGTGAAGAAGATGCGTGCGCTGCGCTGCGAGCTAGGCGAACCTGATTCTTCGGGCAGGAGAAGGCCGGTAGACATCAAAGGAAGCGATTTTGAAATGGATTGCGATATAGCTATAATCGCGATAGGACTTAAGGCTAATGAATTACTGACCAAGGTCACGCCTTCTTTGAAAATAGACAAGTACGGGGACATTGTAGTTAATCCCGAAACGATGGAGACTTCCGCCAAAGGGGTTTTCGCCGGAGGAGATATCGTCGGGGGAGAGGGGACGGTCATCGAGGCCATGGGTATGGCCAAGAAGGCGTCCAATTCAATAATAAAATACCTTCTGCAACAATGAGGTTGCGGGAAAAACTAGAAAAGGGAGGAATAGAAATGTCAAAGAAGACAGAAGAATTCCTGGCAAAGGTAATAGCCAGAAACCCCGGAGAGCCTGAATTTCACCAGGCGGTCCAGGAAGTAGCGGAATCACTAACGCCTTTTATTGAGAAGAATAAAAAGTACCAGGAACAAAAGGTCCTCGAGCGCATAGTAGAGCCCGAGAGGGTCATGATGTTCCGCGTTCCATGGATGGACGATAGCGGCGAGATCCAGGTGAACAGGGGATACCGCATCCAGATGAACAGCGCTATAGGCCCGTACAAAGGCGGGATACGTTTTCATCCCAGCGTATATTTAGGAATACTGAAATTTCTAGCGTTTGAGCAAGTATTTAAGAACAGCCTGACGACCCTGCCTATGGGCGGAGCCAAGGGCGGATCGGATTTTGATCCTAAGGGAAAATCCGATAATGAAGTAATGAAATTCTGCCAAAGCTTCATGACGGAACTCTTCAGGCACATCGGGCCGGATACGGACGTTCCGGCCGGGGATATAGGCGTAGGCGGCCGCGAGATAGGATACCTGTTCGGCCAATACAAAAGACTGAAAAATGAATTCAGCGGCGTCCTGACCGGCAAGGGCTTGAGCTGGGGCGGAAGCCTCATAAGGCCCGAAGCTACCGGATACGGATGCGTTTATTTTGTGCAGGAGATGCTTAAAACAAAAGGCGAGTCACTTAAAGGCAAGGTTTGCGCCGTATCGGGATCCGGAAACGTCGCCCAGTACACGGTTGAAAAACTTCTTGAACTTGGCGCAAAGATCGTGACGCTTTCCGATTCTAACGGATTCATACACGACGAAGGCGGTATAGACCATAAGGAATTGAAATGCGTCATGGAATTGAAGAACGTGCGCAGGGGACGCATAAAAGAGTGCGCGAAAGAATTCAAGTGCAAATATTACGAAAACCAGAGGCCGTGGAGCGTTAAGTGCGACGTGGCATTCCCAAGCGCCACCCAGAACGAAATATCAGGGGAAGACGCAAAAATCCTGGTTAAGAACGGATGTATGGCAATAGGCGAGGGCGCGAACATGCCGACCACCCCGGAGGGCGTCAGGGTATTCCAGAAAGCGAAAATACTATATGCTCCGGGCAAGGCTGCAAATGCCGGCGGTGTGGCAACGTCAGGGCTTGAGATGAGTCAGAATAGCATGAGGCTTTCTTGGTCCCGCGAAGAAGTGGACAAAAAGCTCCATGAGATAATGATAGCCATACACGAAAAGTGCGTCAAATACGGAAAAGAGGGAGGCTACATAAATTACGTGAACGGTGCGAATATAGCCGGATTCGTAAAGGTGGCCGACGCAATGATAGAGCAAGGGCTGGTTTAGTATAACAAAAATAACGATTGACATATACGTAATATATGTTATACTAAAAAAGTAGCTCGTAGTAGAACTACTGCATGAAACAATGGCGTTTTGAGGACCAACTATCGGTCCTCAAGGCGCCATTTTTATTTATACTGGAGGAAAAAGACATGACAAAGTATATATTTACAACAGGCGGTGTGATCTCAAGTCTAGGGAAGGGCATATCTTCGGCTTCTATCGGTAAGATAATGGAGTCCAGGGGGCTAAAAGTGTCTCTGGTAAAACTTGATCCTTACATAAACGTAGACCCCGGAACGATGAATCCCTATCAGCACGGTGAGGTATACGTCACCGAGGACGGGGCTGAGACAGACCTGGACCTCGGCCATTACGAAAGGTTCACCAAGGCCACGATGACGAAATTTAATAACGTAACGACCGGCCAGGTCTATAATTCGGTTATATCGAAAGAGCGTCGGGGCGACTATCTCGGCAAGACGATCCAGGTCATACCGCATATCACCGGCGAGATAAAAGACAGGATAAAAAAGGCATCACAGGTTTCCGGGGCCGACATCGTTATAGTGGAGATAGGCGGTACGGTCGGTGACATAGAGAGCCTCCCATTCGTCGAAGCGGCAAGACAGTTCAGGCTGGATGAGGGATATAATAACGTATTGTATGTACACCTGACGTTAATACCGTATGTCAGAAGTGCCGATGAGATAAAGACAAAGCCCACACAACATAGCGTAGGTAAATTGCGGGAAATAGGGATACAGCCGGATATCCTGATATGCCGTACCGAAAAGCAGCTCTCGGACGATATAAAAGAAAAGATATCCCTGTTTTGCAATGTAAAGAAAGACGCCGTCATAGAAGCCAGAGATGTCGAATCTATATACGAGATACCGCTTATTTTCAAAGAACAGGGATTGGACAGGCTTATACTGAACCATTTCAATTTAAAGCACGGCACTACAGACCTTAAGGACTGGCGCAAGAAAGTCATAGAAAGAACCATCAACCCGCGCCACAAGGTCACGATCGCGGTAGTGGGAAAGTATATCGGCCTGCAGGACGCTTATAAATCGATATACGAATCACTTATACATGCCGGTATACAGAACGACACCAAGGTGATAGTTAAAAAAATAGACTCGGAAGAGATCGAAAAAAGCGGGGCGCGACAACTTCTGAGTGATGTCTCGGGCATTCTGGTGCCGGGCGGATTCGGCTATCGCGGAATAGAGGGAAAGATCGAAGCCATAAAATATGCCAGAGAAAATAATATACCGTTCTTGGGCATATGCCTGGGCATGCAGTGCGCGGTCATAGAATTTGCCAGGAATAAATGCGCCATGAAGGACGCGAATTCAACGGAATTCAAGAAAAGCGCCAAAAACCCCGTTATAAGTTTACTTGAAGAGCAAAAGGGTGTAAAAAATATGGGCGGGACCATGCGTCTCGGGGCGTATCCGTGCAGAATTAAAAAAGGCACTATCGCGGCAAAACTTTATAAAAAATCCATTGTGTCTGAAAGGCACCGGCACAGGTACGAATTTAACAATATATATAGAAAATCCCTGGCAAGATATGGTATGATTTTTGCCGGCATATACCCGAAAAGGGACCTCGTGGAGATGGTCGAACTTTCCACGCACCCGTATTTTGTCGCCGTACAATTTCATCCTGAGTTCAAATCAAAGCCGGATAAGGCGCACCCGCTGTTCGGCGGGCTTATAAAGGCAGCACTGAGAAGAGGATAGGAATAGGCCATGAACGCCATATTGGCATTGGAAGACGGGAGTATTTTTAAAGGAAAATCTTTCGGCGCTGCCGGTGAGAGTTCCGGTGAAGTCGTATTCAATACGAGCATGGCAGGTTATCAGGAGATATTGACTGACCCTTCTTACAAAGGGCAGATGGTGGCGATGACTTATCCTTTAATCGGCAATTACGGAATAAATAAAGAGGACATGGAATCGCGCCAGCCGTTTCTTGAGGGGCTGGTAGTAAAAGAATACAGCAAGATCGCTTCCAATTGGCGTTCTGCTTTATCTTTGGGCGAGT
>JAKLDX010000056.1 GCA_022703295.1 Candidatus Omnitrophota bacterium | reverse complement strand
CCGTCCCTTCGGGCGATCAGGGCGCGGTTCCCGGCGGCTAATATAAAAGTGCTCGTCGGCGTGCAGTCGAGGGAAGTCCTTGACAGGTGCCCTTATATAAACGATGTCATAGTATGCGATCTTAACGGAAGGCATAAAGGTATTTTAGGGCTTCTCAGACTGGGGAATGAAATACGAAAAGGCTGTTTCGAGGTCGTGATCGACCTTCAGAATAACAAAAAGAGCCATATCCTTTCTTTCCTGAGCCTGGCGAACCTGCGCTACGGATACGACAACGGGAAATTCTCTTTTCTGCTGAATAAGAAGATAAAAGACGACGCGCCGTTCCTGGACCCGATCGAACATCAGTTCAGGACGCTAAAAGCCGCCGGCGTGAAACCGGCAGATAAATCGCTTGAGCTCTGGCCTTCGGGCGCGGATGAGAAACAGGCGGAAAAATTCCTCATAGACAACTGGGCGCAACCTACGCAGGCGCTCGTCGGGATAAATATAAGGGCATCGTCGAGATGGCTTACAAAGAACTGGCCTGCGGCGTATATAGCGGAACTCTGCGACCGTTTGGCAAAGGAGTTTAACGTCAGGGTGGTCCTTACAGGCATCAAGGAAGACGCGGAGCTTGCGAATCAGATAGCTAAGACGGCTAAGTCCAAACCGGTGATAGCCGCCGGCAAAACCACTGTCAATGAGCTGGCAAGCCTTATGAAAAGGTTCAGGGTGTACCTGACGCCGGATTCGGCGCCGATGCATATCGCCACGGCCATGGGCACGCCTTTCGTCGCGTTGTTCGGCCCGACAGCCCGGGAGAGGCACCTGGCACCGGCAAGGGATTGTGTCGTGATCTGCAGGTCGAGAGAGCTTGGGTGCGGACCTTGCTATAAGCCGAATTGTATGAGGAATTTCGCGTGCATGAAGAAGATAACGGTGGAAGATGTCTTCGGCGCGATGAAAGAATATTTAACGAAGGATACGGAAATTGAAAGTATTGCAAATAACAACACACTTTAATATAGGCGGGATATCGAATTACATCCTGACCTTATCGGGAGCCATGAAAAAAAAGGGCGTTGACTGCCTGGTGGTGTCCGGCGGCGGCAACCTGGAGGGGGAGCTCAAAAAGGCCGGCGTGGGGCACATAACCCTGGATATAAATACTAAGAGCGAATTAAGCCCCAAGGTATTCAGGGCTATAATCCCGTTATGCAAAATAGTGAAGAGAGAAAAAGTCGACATAATACATGCGCACTCGAGGGTTTCCCAGGTAGCCGCATTTTTTACCTCGCTTATTACGGGGGTTCCGTATGTGACTACATGTCACGGGTTCTTCAGGAAAAGATTAAGAAAAATATTCGACACCTGGGGCCGTAAAGTCGTCGCGATAAGCGATGCCGTGAGCGAGCATCTGAAAAAAGACCTTGGCGTGAGCGCAGACAGGATAGAGCTGATCTACAGCGGGGTGGATGCGGATAAATTTTCACGTAAACTTTCTCCCGAGGAGATGGGCGTAATAAAAAGATCGCTCGGGTTGAAGAACGGGCCATTGATAGGCGCCGTAGGCAGGCTCTCCCCGGTAAAGGGGCAGGAATTCCTGATCATGGCCATGCCGTCCGTGATCAAGAAATTTCCCGATGCCCAATGCATTATTGTAGGGGACGGCAATGACAAGGCCCATCTTAAGAACCTGGCCCTGACGCTTAAGTTGAACGGCTCGGTTTTATTCATACCTTCGGAACCGGATATGGCGAAATTCCTGTCGATTATAGACGTATTTGTGTTCCCGTCAGTAAAAGAAGGATTGGGAATAGCTTTGCTTGAAGCCCTGGCTGCAGGCAAGGCATGTGTGGCCTCACGCATCGGAGGTATAGAGAATATCGTGAAGAACAGGTATAACGGCATACTTGTGGATGTGGGTGATGTTATTTCGATAGGCGAGGCGATAATGGAGTTTTTGGGCGATGCGGAGCTTAAAAGAGAGATGGGCGAAAGGGGCCGGGAGCTTGTTAAGGAGAAATTTTCCCTCGACGCGATGTCGGAAAAGATGATCGAGCTGTATGGGAAAGTAGAATCGGGGGCAAGTAAATGAAAAGAAAAAGTTTATTGATATTTATAGGCATCGTAGTAGTGATGGCCGTAGCGTTCACGGCCTTCTTCCGGAATACATATACGGTGCCGGTGCTGATGTATCATTCCATCGATAACAGGGGTAATGAGACAAGCCTGTCAGTATCCCCTGAAAGCTTCGAAAGGCAGATGGAGTTTTTGCACCGCAATCACTATAATGTGATCCCGCTCGAAAAGGTCATTTCGTATATAGAGAAGAAGGAGAAGGTGCCGCCGAAGACCCTGGCGATAACGTTCGACGACGGTTTTTATAATAATTACAAGTGCGCTTTCCCGGTTTTGAAAAAATACAATATCCCGGCGACCATATTTGTCATCGTAGGCCGTATAGGCCAGGAGGGGTGGGTTGGATGGAAAGAATTAAAAGAGATGTCGGATTCGGGGCTCATAACGATCGGGAGCCATACAGTTTCGCATATATGGCTTCCCACGATGGGCACCAGGAAACTAAAGGATGAATTATCACAGTCCAAGGAAATCCTGGAGAAGAATCTCGGGAAGAAAGTAGATGTCTTCTGTTATCCTGTCGGCGCGTTCGATGACAGGGTAAAAAATAACGTGAAAGAGGCCGGGTATGCGTGTGCTGTTGCGACAAATCCTGGCAAGCTGCCCACTAAAGGCGATAAATATACCATAAGGCGCATAAAGATATCGCGTTCGTCCGATAATCTGCTCATATTCTGGGCTGAAACAAGCGATTGGTACACATGGTTCAAGGAGCAGCGCGCGCAGTAGAAATTTCAGAGAGGAACAGGCAATGACTCCGAAGCGGATACTGATAATAAATGTGAACTGGATAGGAGATGTGCTGTTCTCGACGCCGTTCATACGGACGGTCAGGGAGGCATATCCAGACAGTTATATAGCATGCCTTTTGCACCCCAGGTGCAGAGAGATGCTTGAGCTGAACCCCCGGCTGAACGAGATAATAATATACGATGAGGAAGGCGCGCACAGGAGCCTCCGCGGCAAAGCAGCCCTTGTAAAATCATTGCGCGATAAGAAATTCGACACCGCGTTCATCCTGCACAGGTCATTTACCAAAGCGCTCATCGCTGCCCTCGCAGGCATAAAGGAAAGGATAGGGTATCCGACGAAGAACAGGGCCTTCCTGCTTACGAATGCGGTGGAGGAGCCGACTGAGGAAGTCCACAAGGTGGAGTACTTTCTCGATATAGCGCGTTCCTGCGGCCTTAAGATAAGCGACCGTTCATACGAATTTTTCATTAAGGACGCGGACAGGGATTTTATAAAAGGCATATTATCTTCGGAAGGAGTTACCGAAAAAGAGCTGCTGGTCGTCCTGTGCCCCGGAGGCAACTGGGACCCGAAGAGATGGCCAAAGGAGAATTTCGCGAAGCTGGGAGACCTCCTGGTAGAACGTTTCGGCGCGAGGATCGTAATATCCGGCGCAAAAAAAGACTCCGGCCTTGCCGAGGATATCAGAAATATCATGAAGGCAAAACCTGTGGTCACATGCGGAAAGACAAATTTAAAACAGCTGGGCGCCTTGCTGGAAAGGGCGGACCTTGTGGTGGCAAACGATACCGGCCCCATGCACCTTGCGGTAGCGATGAGGACGAGGACGATCGCGCTGTTCGGGCCGACCTCGCCGCACATAACCGGGCCGTACGGCAAAGGGGATTACAAAGTAATATTTAAAAACGATAAATGCGATGTGCCGTGTTATGATTTCAGCTGTGCGGATAACAGGTGCATGGCCGATATAAAAGTGGAAGATGTATTTAAAGAAGCCGAGGGGATGCTTCCGAAAAAAAATGGTAATAGATAAAGAAAAGGTAAAAAGGATCCTGGTAATTACGCTGAGCAATGTCGGCGACATCATACTTACGACGCCGGTCATAAGGACCCTCGCGAAGGAGTTTCCCGACGCCAGAATAGACGTGATGGTCGGGCCGCGCGGCAAAGATATTTTTGAAAAAGACCCGCGGATATTCAAACTTATAATCTATGACAAACATCTCCCTATCGCGCGGAAGCGCCGGCTTCAGCTGAAATTAAAAAAACTTAAATACGACCTTGCAGTGGATATAAGGAATACCATATTCCCGCTTCTCATAGGCGCGAAGTACAGGACCAGCACCATCCAGAGGTTTCCGCATACGGCTGTTCATATGAAAGAACGCCACCTCTGTCTTTTAAAGCCTCTCGGCATAGATAATTCCGCGGAATGCCCGTACTTATATGTTCCGAAAGAGGACGATGAATTTGTCGCGAGACTTTTAAAAGAAAAAGGCATCGGCGGACCTATGGTAGTGGTGAATGCCGGCGCCAAAAGCAGCCTCAAACGCTGGAGCTCGGATAATTTCGCGAAAGTCTGCGACAGGCTGATAAGCGAATGTTCGGCAAGCGTGATATTCATAGGGTTAAGGGAAGACGAAAAGACCGTGGCGGAAGTAATTTTGAAGATGGAGAAAGAGCCGTATAATTTCGTTAATAAACTGAACATAAGGCAGCTGGGCGCGCTCCTGAAACGCTCAAAACTGCTGGTCACGAATGACAGCGCGCCTCTGCATCTGGGGTGCGCGATGGGGACGAAGGTGCTGGCGCTTTTCGGGCCGACCGACCCGAAAAAATACGGCCCTACCGGGGAATTTGATGTGGTCATAAGCAAGGCGCTCTCATGCGTGCCGTGTGAAAAAGCGCAGTGCAAATTTAACCATGAATGCATGAAGCTTATTCTTCCGGAAGAGGTATTTGAGGCGGCGCGGATGATGCTGGAGGGGTATGAGTAAAACTGAAAGCTTAAAGCTTAAAGCTAAAAGCTATAAAAGAATACTCATTGTAAGAATGGACAGGATAGGGGATGTGCTTTTATCGACGCCCGCTATAAAAGCCGTAAGGGATTCTTATCCAGACAGCTATATAGCTTTTATGGTCAGGCCTTACGCGCGAGAGATTGTCGAAGGCAATTCTTATTTGAATGAAGTCATAGTGTATGACAAGGACTTTGCCCAGAGAGGCCTTTTTGACAATATCCGTTTCATAAAGATGCTGCGCCGGAAACATTTCGACCTCGCCATAATACTTCATCCTACGACTAGGACGCACCTGCTTGTTTTTCTGGCAGGGATCCCCGTGCGGGTCGGATATGATTTTAAGTGGGGATTTTTACTGACCAGGAAAGTCCCGCATACAAAACAATTCGGCCTTAAGCACGAGATAGACTATTCGCTGGATCTCCTGAAGTATGCGGGGATCGAAGCGGCCGGGAAAACATTATATATGCCCATAAAAGAGGATGCCGAAAAAAATATCGCGTCAATATTTTCCGATAATAAAATAAATAACGGCGATACGGTCATAGTTATCAATCCGGGCGCGAGCTGCCCTTCCAAGAGATGGAGCGCGGAGAGGTTCGCCAAAGTGGCAAAGCGTCTGACGGAAAAATATTCCGCTAAAATTATACTGATATCCGATCCGAAAGATAAAGTATTTTGCGATAAGATAACATCTATTTTAGACGGGAAGTGCCTGAACCTGGCAGGTAAGACGAGCGTGGGAGATGTCGCGAGCATCCTGAAGAGGGCGAAGCTTTTTATATCGAACGATTCCGGGCCGGTCCATATAGCATGCGCCGTCGGCACGCCCGTCATAGCCATATTCGGCAGGTCCGACAGGGGGCTTTCGCCCAAGAGGTGGGGGCCGACCGGAAGGCGAGATATTATCCTGCATAAAGATGTGGGTTGCGCGACATGCCTGGCGCACAATTGCAAAACAGGCTTCAGGTGCCTCGACGCGGTAACGGCCGACGAGGTCATCGCCGCCGCGGACGAGCTACTGGCACGAATATGAGAAAAATCTTCAGGGTCATGCTCTGGTTATTTTTAGCCTTCGCGGTGTTATCGGCTATTTCCGAATTGAAAAAGAACGGCGACGGGTATAGAATGAATAAGGTAAATGTAAAAAGTGCGGATCTGAAAGGCGTGACAAAATGAAAATAGGCATTATAGGATTGCCGCAAACCGGGAAAAAGACACTGTTCGAGCTTTTGACCAATCATAAGCCCTCCGAAAAAGAGCTTGCTTCGAATAAGCCTATAAAAGGCGTCGTAGAGATCAAGGACCCGAGATTTGACAAGCTCGTCTCCGTCTACAAACCGAAAAAAGCGGTAAAGGCGAGAGTGGATATAGAGCTTTTATCGAAGCTCGAGAAGGATACTATTTCCAAGGGCGAAATATTCACGGACATAAACGAGCTTGATGCCATATGCCATGTGGTAAGGGCCTTTAAGGATGACTCAGTCTATCACATAGACGGTTCGGTCGATCCGAAGAGGGATCTGGATTTCGTAAATTCGGAGCTTCTGCTCCATGACCTTATATTCATAGAAAAGAGGATGGAGAGGCTGGAGAGGACGATAAAACAGACGAAGGAAGAGGCCGCTACAAAAGAGAGGGACCTGCTGCTAAAATTAAAGAACCATCTCGACAAGACGCTGCCGCTGAGGCTCTTGGGCCTGACCGATGACGAAAAAAAGATGATCTCGAGCTATCCGTTCGTTACCCGCAAGGACATGATAATAGCGCTGAATATCTCGGAAGACGGGCTCAAAGATACAAAATTACTCGAGCAGCTTAAATCGGAATACCAGGATCTGAAAATAGATGTCATGCAGGTATCCGCCAAGGTCGAGAGCGAAATAGCGAAATTCGAATCTGAAGAAGAGAGGGCGGTATTCCTGAAAGAGCTGGGGATAGCGGAACCGGCGATAAATATGCTCACGCGCCTTTGTATAAAAGTTTTGAACCTTATATCGTTCTTTACCGTGGGCCAGGATGAGGTCAGGCAATGGACGATAAGGGCGCTTTCGTCCGCTCCGGAAGCCGCCGGCGCGAGCATCCGGAAGGCTGAGGCCGAGCTGGAGCGGGACTTGGGCAGGTTCGAGATCGCGGCAAGCGGGGACAAGGCCTACGCGGTGACGATCGG
>JAKLDX010000055.1 GCA_022703295.1 Candidatus Omnitrophota bacterium | reverse complement strand
GCCGATAAGCTGAAAGAGCGCTGCAAAGAGATAGGCATGCCGGAACTATTCGACAAGATAGCGGATGAGACTATCGCGACCGACGCGGCAGCGCTTGTAGCGCACCTGGAGAAAGTGCAGCATCCGGCGCTTACCATGCCGCCGTTAGTTTAAGGATGGTGAAATTTTTTCGCCACAGTAGTAAATGTGCTGCGGCGCGTGGTTCGTAGGGACGCCAAATTTTGGACCATGCCAAAATTTGGCTGGCGTAAAATTCTCGTACGCTGCCTCGAAATTTTAAGGTCCTACTCACCACATCGCCACATCACATTTAGGCAGGAGCGAAAAAATTTGCGGAGAGGAAGTAGTAGAACAAAAAAATAAGGCTGCAATGGATATATTTAATATCGGTAAAGATGAGGCGGACCAGTATATAAAAGAGATAAAAGAGACGAGGGGGCTTGTCATATTCAGGCTAAAGGGCCCGCTTGACTCGTCCAGCACGCCGATTCTGACCAAAAAGATGCAGGAAATGCATGATAAGTATGCCAGCATGAATGCCATCGCTGATTTCAGGGAAGTCACTCATGTGGATACTTCCGCGATAGCGGCGCTTGTACTCATATTAAGCGACCGGGAAAAACACGGTTCAAAATTCGGAATTATCAATGCGCCGAAAGAATTCGCCAATTATCTTAAGGTCTCCAAGCTCGAATCGGCCGTCAACATCTATAAAACAGAAGCGGCTGCCATAAAAGCCCTGGCGAAGAAAAAGGTAAGGGATGAAAAATAAAATTTTATCTTTTTTGACGGCCGCAACGGTTGCTATTTTGACGATCACCGCGGCGGCATATCCGGAGTCAGGGGCAGACCTGACCGGCCAGGACAGGTTTAAAAGTTTTGAAGAGGCATCGCGGTGGATGACCGACTATTACAAGAATCCGGATCCCAGCGGCATTATTCCCGCGATCAAAACTATACTGAACGAAGAGGCTATACTTAATCACGCGCTTCAGGACGGTTCCACTATGCATTATTTTGCCGCTATCCTGCAGTCGGACAAGGAAAAGACAGAAGAGTTAAAGACGATACTTCGCAGGACGAGCGGCGCTCAGAACAAATTTATCGGTAAGATCATCCAGGATGCGGAAAACTTCAAGTCGCCGTATCCCAACGACGCGAAGGACCTGGATTTTTTATGGGCAGAATTCCTGGCCACCGGCAAAGAGGAGCCAATAAAAAAAATAATCCAGACGCTCACCTATGTGCCGCAGGAAATAGACCTATCCTCGGGCTTCTGGAAGGAGAAAAACGTGACTTCGCCGGAAATGGCGCTTGCGTTATTGCAGGACGCGGCGGAATGGTCGCTTGCCTCCAATGCCAAACAGCATAAAAAGGTGTACGAAATAATAAATAATGAGATAGAGGCTACTACCGATAACGCGTTAAAAGAAAAACTGGGCTATGTGCTGCGGCAGTCCGAGAAATTCAAAGAAGTCGAAGACATGAAAAATAACCCCCAATAAAAAGGAGAGAAATGGCCTTATCAGGACTCGATATCTATAAGTTGTTGCCGAAGACAAATTGCAAGGATTGCGGTTTTTCTACGTGCCTGGCCTTTGCCATGGCGCTTGCCCAGAAAAGAACATCACTGGATAAGTGCCCGCATGTTACCGCGCAGGCCAAGGAGGCGCTGGAGAGCGCAAGCCAGCCGCCGATAAAACTTATTACGATAGGCTCCGGTGATAATAAGCTCGAGATCGGCAATGAGACGGTCATGTATCGTCATGAGCAGAAGTTCTTTCATCCCTGCGGTATCGGTTTTCTCGTTGAAGATATTTTAAGCGAATCCGAAATAGACAAAAGAATAGCCGATATCAACTCTCTGAAATTCGAGAGAGTGGGGCAGGTGATAAGTCCCGACCTGATATGCGTAAAGAATACATCCAAAGATAAAGATAGATTTGCCGGATCGGTGAAGCGGGTCATGGACGGTACAAAATCGAACATCGCATTATACGGTGACGATAGCGCCGCGATGGCCGGCGCTGTGAGCTTGTGCAGGGCCAGGAAGCCGCTCGTCATATGCGGCGATTCGGGCAATCTCGACGAGTTCATAAAATTGGCAAAGACAGGCAGCCTGCCGCTTGCGGTAACCTGCTCAAATATCGAAGAAGCGGCCTCCGCTACAGCAAAGGCCAAACAGGGCGGCGTTGAGGAGATAGTCATAAATATAAAAGCCAAAAATCTAAGCGGCAAGATCCAGGATTACGCGTTAATGAGACGAACGGCCCTGAAGAAAAATTTCAGGCCGCTCGGCTACCCCACGATCAGTTTTACGGATTCCGTAGAGCCCGATATTGAGCTGGCAGAGGCAATTTCGTATGCGACCAAGTATGCCGGTATTGTAATAATCAGGAATACCAAAAAGGAATATGTGTTTCCGCTTCTGGTCACCCGGCAGGATATATATAATGACCCGCAGAAACCGGTGCAGGTTGAGCCGAAAATATATGAGATAGGGAAAGTGACAAACCAGTCCCCGGTGCTGGTAACCACAAATTTTTCCATAACGTATTTTACGGTTGCTGGCGAGGTTGAGTCGAGCAAGATCCCTTCATATATAATATGCTGTGACGCGGACGGGATGTCGGTCCTTACCGCGTGGGCAGCGGAGAAGTTTACCGCGGAGAAGATATCCGATACGCTGAACAATATAGGGATCATGGACATGGTCGGCCATCGCAAGGTAGTTATCCCGGGATATGTCTCGGTGCTTAGCGGGAAACTCGAGGAGATATCCGGATGGAAAGTCAATGTGGGCCCGAGAGAGGCATCCGGCATAACGAATTATTTGAGGGGATATAAGTAGGGCCAGGGGGCAAGGGCAGGGATGAAGGAATTTACAATAAGATTTATGCCTCAGGATAAGACGGTCAGCGTTCCCAGGGGGACCGACCTTATGAGCGCCGCTATAAAATGCGGGATCGCCCTTAATACATCCTGCGGCGGCGAGGGTTTGTGCGGTAAGTGCCGCGTCATAGTGAAAAACGGAAAGATAAAATCGGATGCCTCGCGGATAATACGTGAGGCAGAGAAAAAAAGCGGCGTTGTGCTCGCCTGCCAGGCGATAGTCGAAGGCGATGCGGAAATAGAGGTGCCGAAAGAATCGCTCGGAGCTTTCGGCAAGATAGACAGCGGCGCCGAAGAATTTACGAAAGGTGTTATATTAAAAGAAGAAGGAAAATATCCGGTCTCGCCCCTGGTCAGGAAAGTATATCTTGAGCTGGCGAAGCCGACAGCCGAAGATAACATAAGCGATCTGGACAGGGTATGCCGCCAGCTCCATCTTAAAATAGACGATGTCCTTGTGTCGACTAAACTGACCAGCGTGAAGCATTTGAGCGAGATCCTGCGGGAAGGGGATTTCAAGATAACGGTGATAATGGGGCGCAAAGACGACCGCGTGGAGATACTGGCAGTCGAGGCCGGGGACAGAACAAATAAAAATTTCGGCTTCGCTTTTGATATAGGGACTACGACGGTAGCCGGGCAGCTTATAGACCTGAACACAAAAAATATACTCGGGACGAGGATAGCCTTCAACAAACAGGCTGCTTACGGAAGCGATGTTATATCAAGGATAATATTCGCGTCCGAGCCGGATGGCCTTGAAAAACTGAACGAAGCCGTTCTGGATAACGTGGACGGGATAATAGAAGACCTCGCCTCATCGTGCGATGTGGCGCTTAGCGATGTATATGCCGTCACGTGCGCAGGCAACACTACCATGATGCATCTTTTATTGAAGATAGATCCGTCTAATATAAGGAAGGTACCTTATGTCCCGACCACAAACGTATTCCCGACCGCGCATTCCGCGGAGCTCGGGCTTGAGACTAACCCGAAAGGCATAGTTTCGTTTCTGCCCGGCGTCGCCAGCTATGTGGGCGGCGATATAGTAGCCGGTGTGCTTGCCTGCGGCATAGCGGAGAATGACGAGATGTCGCTCCTGGCCGATATCGGCACTAACGGCGAAATAGTGATTGGCTCGAAGGACTGGATGATAGGGGCTGCTGCAAGCGCAGGCCCGGCTTTTGAGGGAAGCGGCCTTGCGCACGGTATGAAGGCAGTTAAAGGCGCGATAGATAAGGTCAGGATAGATGAAAAGCTGGGAGTTGACGCGGATACGATCGGCGGGTCAAAACCAAAAGGGATATGCGGTTCCGGCTACATAGACCTTCTGTGTCAATTATTGAAACGTAATATAATAGGGAAAGACGGCAGGATAAACCGCGAGCTTAAATCTGAAAGGATCCGGAAAGCGGAAGCGAATTACGAATTTGTTGTGGCCTTCAGGAGCGAGACGGATATAAACAGGGACATCGTAATCAATGATGACGATATAGAAAATCTGAAGAGGGCCAAGGCCGCGATCTACAGCGCAATGACGGCGCTCCTTAAAAAGGTCGAAAAGGACATTTCTGACCTTAAGAAGATATACATAGCCGGCGGTTTCGGGAATTACCTGAACATCGATAACGCGGTGTTCATCGGCCTGCTCCCGGATATAAAGAGGGATATTTATGAGTTCGTCGGAAATTCATCGCTTGCCGGCGCCAGGATGGCGCTTCTTTCGCGCGAAGCCGCGGATAAGGCCAGTGAAATTTATAAAAATATCACATACGTGGACTTAAGCTCAGAACCCGGTTATATGGATGAATATGTAGCGGCATTATTTTTTCCTCATACGGATGAAGGGAGGTTCCCATCAGTACGATTATCGCGGTGAACGGTAAAGGCGGAACCGGCAAAACGACCATATCCTCGCTTATTATGGCGCACCTTGTGACCGAACATAAAGGGGCTATCCTTGCGATAGACGCCGATCCTAACTCATGCCTTGCAGATGCCCTCGGGATCCGGGATCCGCAGACCATTGTAGGTATTTGCGATGACATATCGAAGAATATGAACAAGATACCGGCAGGCATGACGAAAGAGCGTTTCATAGAAATGAGGGTGCAGGAGGCGCTTACTGAGGCGAAAGGCTTCGATCTTCTGGTAATGGGAAGGCCCGAAGGGCCCGGATGTTATTGCTACGTAAATAACCTGCTGCGGGGAGTGATCGGATCGCTTACAAAAAATTATGACTTTATCGTTATCGACAACGCGGCGGGGATGGAGCACATATCGCGCAGGACCGTCGGCACCGTGAACAAACTTCTTCTGGTAAGCGATTTTTCTGTTCCCGGTATCCGCTCGACAAAAAAGATATATGAACTTGCGAAAGAGCTAGGCATAAAGATAGGATGCGCTTATCTTCTGATAAATAAGAGCACAGGTCCTATATATCCGCTGGGCGAGGAGATAAAGGCCACAGGCCTTAAGCTTATAGGAGATGTACCCAATAATGAAAAACTGGCGATGTGGAGCATCGAGAATCGCCCGATATTTGAATTTGAGGATAAGGAAATAAATAACAGGATGGAAAAGATCTGCGAAATATTAATGAAAGGATAGTTTGATATTATGGCGATAGACCTGGTTAAAGAAAAATACAATGATGCGATAAATACCGTAGAGATAGGCCCTTCGGGCTCAAAGACGGTTAAGGTAGGCGGTGAGACAACCATGCCGTTCCTCTTCGCCGAAGGCGGTATGCCGAATGCGCCGGTAGTAGCGCTTGAGGTATTGGACTGCGAACCTTCTGATTGGCCGGAAAGCGTCAAAAAATCTTTCGGTGATTCCATAAAAACCCCTGTCGCATGGGCAAAGGCATGCGTGTCGGAGTTCGGCGCTAAGATATTATGCGTCAGGCTTCAGAGCGTTCATCCAGATTACGGCAACAGGCCAGCCGAAGAAGCCGTAGCTACGCTTAAGTCGATTTCAAAAGAGGCCGGTGTGCCTTTGATAGTCATAGGCAGCGGCGATGATGAAAAAGATAATGAGGTATTGCCTAAGGCCAGCCAGGCGCTCAAGGGCGAGAATTGCCTTTTCGGGATAGCTACGCAGAATAATTATAAGACTCTTACGGCAACCGCTCTGGCGGACGGGCATTCCATAATAGGGGAATCGCCCATAGATATCAACATAGCCAAGCAATTAAATATTCTGATAAGCGATATGGGGCTGGACCCTAAGAGGATAGTAATGCATCCGACAACAACATCGCTGGGATATGGCATGGAATACGTATATTCGATCATGGAGCGCGCTCGTCTCGCGGCGTTTATCGGCGATAAGATGCTGTCCATGCCGTTTATACTTTTTGTCGGGCAGGAAGTATGGAAGACCAAAGAGGCGAAGGAATTCGGCGAGGCGCAGGGTGTGAATTGGGAGATAGCGACATCTGTAGCGATGTTGCAGGCCGGAGCGGATATATTGGTGATGAGGCACCCCTCCGCCGCGAAGTCTGTAATGAAATATATCGATATGGCAATGAATAAATAGCGATTTTTGGCCGTAAGCTTTCAGCTCAAAAAATTTTAGCTGATAGCTGACGGCGTAAAGCTGAAAGCTAAAACGGAGGCAGACAGTGATAGTGATAGGCGAACTGATCAACGGCATGTTCAAAGATGTAAGCAAGGCGATCCTCAATAAAGAAGCGGATATTATCCAGCATCTCGCCCAGGACCAGGTGAAGGCAGGTGCGAGCGTCCTCGATGTAAACACCGGGCCGTATTCGAAAAACCCTAAAGACGATATGAAATGGCTTGTGGAGTCGATACAAAAGGTAACCGATGTATCGCTGGCGCTTGACTCGACAAAGCCCGAAGTAATAGAGGAAGGCTTGAAACTTGTGAAAAAACGCGCTATCATAAATTCCACAAGCGCGGATGAGGCGAAGATGGAGAAGATATTCGGCCTCGCGAAGGCTTATAATGCCCAGGTCATAGGCCTGACCATGGATAAGACCGGAGTGCCTAATAATAAGGATAAGAGGCTGGAGCTCGCGGCTACGATAATCGCGAAGGCCATGGAGTACGGTATAAACACCAACGACGTGTTCCTCGATCCTATAGTGCTGCCGGTTAACGTAGCCCAGACGCAGGGGCTGGAGGTGCTGGAATCGATCAGGGAATTCAGGCACTTGA
>JAKLDX010000054.1 GCA_022703295.1 Candidatus Omnitrophota bacterium | reverse complement strand
TTTTGCGCGGATATACTGGAATTTGAACCTAAGGGTATATTTTCAGTAAAAAATGTAAAGGTCGCGGGGAACCTGCCGTATTATATAACAACGCCGCTCATAGAATACCTGATAAATAACAGGCGGTTTATAAATTTTGCGGTTTTGATGATGCAAAAAGAAGTCGCCCGCAGGCTGGCGGCCCGGCCGGGCGATGATGATTACAGCTCTGTAAGCTGCTTTGTGCAGTATTACGCGAAGGTGCGCAATATCCACACGGTCAGGAGCAGTTGTTTTTTTCCGGCTCCCGACGTCGATTCGAGCCTTGTGCGGCTCGATTTTTTAAAGGAGCCTCCGGTTGCCGTCAAAGACGAGGGATTGTTTTTCAGGATAATAAGAGGCGCTTTCAATCAGAAGCGCAAGTCCATAATAAATTCGCTGTCGCGAAAGCCTATCCTTAATATGTCCAAATCCGACCTGGAAGCGCTTTTGAAAAAAGTCGGCATAGATCCATCAGTAAGGCCGGAAGCGCTAAGCCTCTCCGATTTTGCTACAATCTCCAATCTGCTGTAATCAGGACCCATTTTGCCTTGAAAAAGCCAGGCTTGTGTGGTAAATTATACAAAACAAAGGTTTTCTTTTATATGGAATCGATCGACAGTAAGACGGTAAGGCACGTAGCGCTTCTATCAAGATTAAGCTTGAGCGACAAGGAACTTGAGGCTCAGTCGCGGCAGCTTACGTCAATATTATCATATATATCAAAATTAAATGAAATAAACACAGACGCGGTTTCTCCCACAAGCCATCCGCTCACCTCGCTCAAAAACGTTTTCAGAAAAGATGACCTGAAACCCTCTCTTAGCACTGATGACGCTCTGAAGAATGCCCCAGCCAGGGAAGGCGATTTCTTCAGGGTTCCGCAGGTAATCGAAGGCAAATAGATGAAAGAACTTTACTCATTAAGCGCTCATGAGCTTCAGAAGATGATAGCCGTGGGAGAAGTCGACCCCGCGACGCTGCTGGATGCTATTTTCGACAGGATCGGGTCCCTGGACAAGAAGGTCAGGGCTTTTGCCTTAGCCGATAAAACAAAGGCTAATGATAGGCTGAAGCGCGCGTCAGAGAAAAAGCTCGGCAGGCTTTACGGCATACCTATTTTGGTAAAAGACAACATCTGCGTTAAGGACGAGGCTACGACATGTGCCTCAAAGATCCTCGCGGGATTCAGGCCTACCTACGACGCCACTGTGATAAGGAAACTGGAAGATGAAGGCGCGGTGCTGATAGGCAAAGCCAATATGGATGAGTTCGCCTTCGGGTCCTCATGCGAGACCTCCTGCTATGGCCCGACGAGAAATCCGTGGGACCTTGAGCGGATACCCGGCGGCTCGAGCGGCGGTTCGGTAGCCGCAGTAGCGGCGGACGAGACGATCGCGGCCCTAGGCTCCGATACGGGCGGCTCCATCAGGCAGCCGGCAAGCCTTTGCGGCGTAGTAGGCTTAAAGCCCACTTACGGCAGGGTCTCGCGCTACGGCCTGATAGCCTTTGCATCCAGCCTGGACCAGATAGGCCCGATAACAAAAGATGTGCGTGACGCGGCGCTTATTTTAAATGTCATCGCCGGATACGATGAAATGGATTCTACGTCCGTGGACGTCCCTGTCCCGGATTACACAAAATCGCTGACCAACGATGTAAAGGGTTTGCGCATAGGCGTTCCAAAGGAATATTTCATAAAAGGCCTCGATAAGGATATCGAGAATAGCGTAAAAAAAGCCATAGATGTTTTCAAAAAACTGGGCGCCAAGGTATCGGAGGTATCCCTGCCGCATACGGAATATGCTGTGAGCACATATTATATAATAGCGCCGGCAGAGGCAAGCTCCAACCTGGCCAGGTTCGACGGTGTCGGGTACGGCTTCCGCGCCAAAGAATCGGCTGACCTCATAGACATGTATCTCAAGACCCGCTCCGAAGGTTTCGGCGATGAGGCAAAGAGAAGGATCCTGCTCGGCACTTACTGCCTTTCCTCGGGATATTACGACGCCTATTACCTGAAAGCGCTTAAAGTCAGGACGAAGATAAAAGAGGATTTCGACAAAGCTTTTAAAGATTGCGATTGCATAGTAACGCCCACATCCCCGACCGCGGCATTTAAAATAGGAGAGAGGATGGACGACCCGCTCTCGATGTATCTTTCGGATGTTTACACGATCCCGGCCAATATGGCCGGCATACCGGCGATCTCCGTCCCTTGCGGTTTTACGGCAAACGGCCTTCCGATCGGGCTGCAGATACTCGCGAAGGCGTTCGATGAAGGGGCGATCTTTCGGGCGGCGTACGCCTTTGAACAAAATACGGATTTTCATCTCAGGAAACCAAAGCTATGAAATACGAAACCGTCATAGGACTGGAAGTCCACCTGCAGCTTGCCACGCGCACAAAGGCATTTTGCGGATGTTCGACAAAATTCGGGCAGAAGCCCAACAGCCAGACCTGCCCGGTC
Organism: Candidatus Omnitrophota bacterium; assembly: GCA_022703295.1. GTDB lineage: Bacteria > Omnitrophota > Gorgyraeia > 2-01-FULL-45-10 > 2-01-FULL-45-10 > JAKLDX01. The sequence goes on along the minus strand of JAKLDX010000054.1, from coordinate 4,597 downwards.
TGTCTCGGGTTCCCGGGGAGCCTTCCGGTGCTGAACGAGGATGCGTTCCGTTTCGCGCTGAAGGTCGCGCTGGCGCTTAATTGCAAAATACAGAAGATCATAAAATTCGACAGAAAAAATTACTATTACCCGGACCTTCCGAAAAATTTTCAGATATCGCAATACGATATGCCGCTTGCGTATGACGGCGTTGTGAGGATAATTGCGGAGGGGGCCGGCAAGGACATAAGGTTAAGCGCGTACATATGGAAGAAGACGCGGGAAAGCTCGTGCATCCGGAAGGAGAGAATTACAGCCTTGTCGATTACAACAGAAGCGGCATGCCGCTTCTTGAGATAGTGACCGAGCCGGACATAAATTCGCCGCAGGAGGCCTACGACTATCTCGTAAAGCTGAAATCGATACTCGGGTACCTGCGGGTCTCGGATTGCGACATGGAAAAAGGATCGCTCAGGTGCGACGCTAATATTTCGATAAGGCCGGAAGGCGAAAAAACGCTCGGGACCAAGGTAGAGCTTAAAAATATGAATACGTTTAAAGGCGTAAGGCTTGCCCTCGAATACGAAGCGCTCCGCCAGAGGCGCGCTATTGATGAAAAGGAGCGGATCGTCCAGGAGACCAGGCTGTGGGACTCGGCCAGGTCGGTTACCGTGTCGATGCGTTCCAAGGAAGAGGCTAAGGACTACAGGTATTTTCCGGAACCCGACCTCGTCCCGTTCGTTGTAGACGGCGCGACGATAGATAAGACCCGGAAAGAACTGCCCGAGCTGCCCGAAGCCAGGGCCGGCCGTTTCGTCAGGGAATTCGCCCTGTCTGAATACGACGCCGGAGTCCTGACGAGCCAGATAGACCTGGCTGAATACTTTGAAGAATGCGCCTCTGCCTATGCCAATAAAAAAACTATAGCCAACTGGGTCATGGGCGACATTATGGCGACGATGAACGATAAGAATACCGGGATCAGGGACCTCGGCCTTGAACCATCCGCTTTGGTAGAGCTGCTCAGGATGATAGACGGCGGTAAGATCAGCGGTAAGATGGCGAAAGAAGTCCTGTCCGAAGCGATCGATACGAAAACGGCTCCGGCGGATATTGTAGCGCGCAAGGGATTGTCGCAGATAAGCGATTCCGCGAAGATAGAGGAAGTGGTCAGGGCGGTCATAGCTAAAGAGGCGAAGACGGTAAACGATTACCGGAGCGGTAAAAAGGCCGCGCTCACCTTTCTGGTCGGCCAGGTGATGAAAGAGACCAGGGGCAAGGCTAACCCTGCCATGGTCAATGAGATATTAAAAAAACATTTAGGGGAATAGTTCTCTCATGAAAAAAAGAAAGATAATATTGCTGGCGGCCCTGCTGGTATTCGTATGTTCGGCGGCAATAGGCGCCTTTGAGAAGGGCAGGAGCTCCAAATCCAAATCGAAAGAGGACCTGTACAATAACGTCGGGCTTTTCGCGGACGCGGTAAGCATCATTCGCAGCGATTACGCCGAGGAAGTAGACTCGAAAAAACTGATGTATGGCGCCATGAGGGGCATGCTGGAATCGCTCGACGATTATACGCAGTTCCTTGATCCGGAAGAGTACAAGGAGCTCCAGGAAGAGGCTAAAGGCGAATTCGGCGGTATAGGCATAGAGGTGACGTTCAAGGACGGCATGGTCACGGTGATAACTCCGATATCCGGCAGCCCGGCGGAGATAGCGGGAATAAAGCCCGGCGACAAGATAGTCAAAATAAATTCAAAAACTACCAAGGATATGGACCTGAACGCAGCTGTTAAAGAGATGCGCGGGAAATCGGGCACGGTGCTCAACATCACCGTGTGGAGGGAGAAGGACCAGAAGATCCTGGATTTTTCCGTAAAGCGCGATATCATAAAGATCAACAGTATCAAAGAAGCCAAATTCATTGAAGATAAGATAGGGTATATAAAGGTCATAGAATTCCTTGAGAAGACGCCGCAGGACCTTGAAGAGGCCCTCAGGAAGCTCGAGTCGCAGGGCATGGACTCTCTCATACTGGATCTGAGGAATAATCCGGGGGGGCTGCTTGATGTGGCCGCCGTCGTCTGCGAAAAGTTCCTTCCGAAGGATGCCGTGATAGTTTCGATAAAGACAAGGGACCCTAAGCAGGATTCTGTGATAAAATCTAAAGGCGCTTTTCTGCACGCGGTAAAACCGCTTGTCGTGATGGTCAACGAGGGCTCGGCGAGCGCGGCCGAAATATTTGCCGGCGCGATACAGGATAATAAGCGCGGCATGATCCTCGGGACGAAGACGTTCGGCAAGGCCTCGGTGCAGGCGGTCATACAAATGAGGGACGGCTCGGCGCTGAAGTTCACTACCGCTTCGTACCTCACTCCCAGCGGCAGGATCATAAGGAATCATGGTATCATTCCTGATATAATAGTCGAGAGGGACGAAAACGGCGCGGTGAAAAAGGCCAAGGCCGCGGAGATTTTCGAGAATCTGGAAGAGAAGAAAGTAAAGGTTGAAAAAGATAATCAGTTGGATATGGCCGTTAATGTTATAAAGGCCCTTAAAGTTTATAAAGGTCAATAAAATGAAAAAAAAGATCGTAATATTCGCGTTGGTTCTGCTGGCAGCGACTGTCGGATTTATTATCTGGCGTAACTTGCAAGTGACGAAAAAAATTCCGACGCCAAAGAAGATCGTGTCGGCACCGGCCGTAAAAAAGAAACCGGAGAGGATACCTGCGCGGCTGAAGAAATTTCCGCACCCGAAGGTCGCTATTGTAATGGACGACTTTGGCTACAATATGTCCAACCTTGAGACGTTTTTCAGCATAAAAAAGCCCATAACTCTTTCTGTGCTTCCGGGCCTTAGGTATTCGGCCCAAATAGCGGACCTTGCCCGAGCGCGCGGATACGAGGTAATACTGCACCTTCCTCTTGAGGCACACAGAAAAGATGTCGTTGAAGAGGTCGATACTATCAGGACGGGCATGAGCGACGGATCGGTGCTGATAAGGTTGCGTAAAGAGATCTCGGAGGTCCCGGGCCTGAGCGGCGTTTCGAACCACATGGGCTCAAAAGCCACAGAGGATAAGCAGCTCATGCCTGTCATATTTGCCGAGTTAAAAAAAGATAAACTGTATTTTTTCGACAGCCTGACATCGCAAAAATCCGTCTGCCGCGAAGCGGCAAAAGAGATGGGCCTGCGTTACGCCAGAAGGGATATGTTCCTGGATAATTCGACGGAAGCGCCTTATATAGAGAAACAACTGCTCGAGCTGGAGAAATTCGCATTTAGGAACGGCAAGGCAATTGCCGTGTGCCACGACAGGAAAAATACCGTCAAGGTCCTGGCGAAATTCATGCCCGAGATGGCGCGCGACGGCGTGGAGTTCGTCTTTTTGTCAGAGATGGTGGTGAACTGAATATATGCTTACGCTCGGAATTGAGACATCCTGCGATGAGACGAGCGTCGCCGTTACCGACGGCGAAAATGTTCTTTCTAATATAGTATCCTCCAGTGTGCATCTTCACAAGCGCTACGGAGGGGTCGTCCCTGAAATAGCCTCGCGGTTTCATGTCGAATATATCATGGAAGTGCTGGAAAAAGCGCTTGCGAAGGCGCGATGCCCGCTTAAAAAAATAAAGCTCGTGGCCGTTACGAACGGCCCGGGGCTTGTTGGCGCGCTCCTGACCGGCATATCGGTCGCGAAATCAATAAGCTACAGCTTGCATGTGCCGATCCTGGGAGTCAACCACATACTGGCGCATCTGAATAGCGCCTTTCTCAATAGGGACGATAAGCCGAAATTCCCTTTCGTCGGGCTTGTTGTATCCGGAGGGCACACGGTGCTGTTCTTTTGCGAGAAGACGGACCGCTACAAGATACTCGGCCAGACGCAGGACGATGCGATCGGAGAGGCATATGACAAGGTGGCGAAGATCCTGGGCCTGGGTTATCCGGGCGGGCCTGTGGTCGACAGGATGGCGGCTCTCTCGACGGGTAAAAACCGGGTGATTTTGCCGAAAATAAACCAGGATAAGAATTCTTTAGATTTTAGTTTTAGCGGAATCAAAACTGCGGTATTATATTATGTGAGGAACGTGCAGCGCGAGACGCTGAAGGACCGCCTGGAAGAAGGCCTTGTGCGCGATATCTGCCGCTCTTTCCAGGAGATAGCGCTGGATTCATTGGTTGAGAAAACTTTTATTGCCGTAAAAAAATATAATGCCGGCAGGATAGTGGTCGGCGGCGGCGTGGCCGCCAATTCACGCCTGAGAGAAAAGCTGTTTACAATGGCGCAGATAAACGGCGTAAGAGTGCATTTTCCAGAAATGAAATATTGCATGGACAACGCCGCGATGATAGGCTCGCTGGGCGAAAAGCTTTACAGAAAGGGATGCAGGTCAGACCTGTATCTGAGCGCTGAGCCGAACCTTAAGGCGTAAAAAGAGAGGGCATATAAATGCTTAATCAATGGATAGTTCTGTTTCGTCTTGTATTGGCGGCGGTCCTGAGCGGAGCGATAGGTTTCGAACGCGAATTTCACGGCCGGGCGGCAGGCTTCAGGACGCATATACTATTATGCGTAGGCTCGACGCTGATAATGCTCATATCGCTGCAT
>JAKLDX010000053.1 GCA_022703295.1 Candidatus Omnitrophota bacterium | reverse complement strand
CCTGGACAGCATTTTTTTGGCAACGCCCGTACCAAAATTCGGCATATTGATTATTACAAAATCTATCCTTCTGTGCAGGCTTTCCGCGATGGCCCTGTCTATAAAGTGTTCATCCGTGGCATCATCGCTCTCGCCGGCCTTGTCCCCTACAAGCACCATCTTGTGCTTCAGGCCCGGCATAGTATTTATTATATCTATATTGTGTCTGGCCATTGCCGCCTGATCCAGGTCGGCGTCAGCTGTATTAAGCAGCCACAGGTCTTTTTCAAAATCCAGGAGGGCCTGGCTGCCATATTTTTTCTGTACGCTTTCCAGGTTTTTCTTAGTCTTAAGTTCTTGATTATTTTCTACAGCGATGACTTTTGCGCCTAAAATAGCTGCGGTGATGCCAAGTATCCCGAATCCGGCGCCGGCATCTACAAAAGTCAACTCATTAAATTTACTCTCCCCCATTTCGGCTTTCATTTTCTGCAATGTAAGCATTACCGATATAGCGGAGCTATTATATATGCGCTTAAACAGGCCGCCTTCTTTTATGCCTAGGCCTCTTAACCTCACAACTATTCTGTTATTATTTTTTAACTCGGCCTCAATATCCTCATTGCCCGTTTCGTCCATCAGCCATATATCGCCTATCTTCGCATAACCGTTTTCAATTATCACTTCACGCTTGTCAGTGATCATGCCCCGCATAATATCGGCCGCTCTCTTTGGTGATTTGGGCGCACCCTTCCCGTTGGCACCGACAGGGAATGATTTCACATCTTCTCCGGCTTGCGGAACTGTCTGGGCGCTCACTTCTGCGGCAGATGCCTTCAAGCTTTCGACATAAGTCTTTAACCGGCCTATTTTTGATATGGGTAAAGTTTGTAGGAATGTCGCGACCCACTCATCCGCCTTCTTACCTAATTGTCTCCGCTTTAAAAGTATCAGCTCGTCAATAACCGGCCTGTTGTCATTCAGGAGCTCAAATGCTTTACGGAAAGCCTCGGCCTTAACCTCTTTTGCGAGGGGCGCGTCATGTAAATGTGCAAGCATTCTATCCGTTATGTATAAATACCGTGCCCCATAATAGGCATACCATCCGGAAAGGCTAAATTTGTCCGACCATGTACCTTCGCTGATTTTAGCTATCAATTCATTCTGATAGTGATAGAGGAGCGCTCTTACAACGTGGTCTGTTAGCAGGCGCCTGGCTTGCTTTTCGCCATTTTCCGCCTTAGCGGAAAGCTCCCAAAGCCTGTTAGAAGGCCTGTCGAGGGCAACCATTGATTCGTCTTTGGAATAAAAATCGAAGAATTTATGCTCCCATTCGTGCCTCAATATGACACTATTAGCCGCGGCCGAGCCACTATTTTTCCCGAATGTCACGAGCCCGACTACATAATCGCCTTCCAGGCTGACAGTGTGATAGCGGTCAAATACGCCGCCGCTATCAATATACACCTTCCGCTCTTTCGCCGGCATATCGAAAAATGCATCCTCCGACTGCATGCTTTCCTCCGTGAATCCTTTTTTTTGCCTGTAGCGTAAATAGGCGTATGAATCGTCGTCTAAGCTTATATGAAGGGTGTCCGGCAGGAAGAAAAGCGTAGCTGTCTTCGGCACAAATCCCAACCCCAACGTGCTTCTGAAAAACAGTTTTTGCTCTTCAGTCATGTCTTTGGCCAGCAGAACTATGCCGTCGCTTTTCTTTTCATCAGCCTTTATGCCGCACTTGCCAGCCTCGTTAATAAGCGCCAGCATATGCTTTCTTCCTTTTACATAGTTCATTATCCCCAGCCGCATCCTGATCTGGAAGCGCACGCTGCGCCTGTCAAAACCGGGGTCAATAGCACGGACGGCTTCGAGCATCTCGCCGTAAAGCATATTCCTGTTCGCCCAGGCGTTTTCACGGATGCCCATTATGAGACCTGTTATAGATTCCCTTTCGGCAAAGAATTTGCCGATCGCGTTTTCGCCCGCCCTTGGGCGGTCGAATCTTGCGCGGTCCGCTACCTGGTTGAGCGCGCTCAAGAATTCATTGCTGGCTATATCGCCTGCGTCTTTCCCCGTCCTATCCAGGCTTTCCATAATGGGTTTAAGGCAATCATCTGTCCCTATAAATCCGAGGATCCTCGCGGCCTCAGGATTTTCATCCTTAAGCAATTCCGACATATGTTTTATAAAGGCGCCGCCTTCTTCTTTATTGCGCGCGATAAAATTCCTTAACACGCCCGAATCTGCCATCCGTTCAAGCGTTTCCATGGCCGCCTCACCAGTCATCGTGCTTGCGACGGCCTGTTCAATGACCAGTCTTACGGCAGCATCTTTCGTGGTATGTGAAAGGCCGGCGATGATGCACTCTTTAGCAAACAGGCCCGCCGTGCCAAAAAGAGCGATGAATTCTTCGGCATTGTCATCAGTTATCGCAAACCGCAAAATAGACTCTCTGGGATCATACCTCATCGCTATATCGTCCTCCGAAGAGCTTCCAGCCGCAACTATAGGACGCAATGCCGTACCCAGGATCTTTTTTGCCCTGGAGTCTAATTTAACCGCTATATTGTTATCGTCTCTCTCCGGCATTGAAGCCAAAACAAAAAGTATATTGTCGATGTTCTGCCTGGTAATCCCTTCATCCTCCAGGGCATTTATAAGCACCTTTATCATTTCCGGGTCTGAATTGCCCGACAGGGCCGAGCATAGAAAACTGTTATCCGTTTTCGCTGCCTGCTTAAGGCCGGCGGCAATATACGGGTATGCCTGAGGGCCTATCTTTTTCAGATATTTGCAGAATTGAGCCGGCTTCATCAATTGTCTGGTAAGTCCGTCCATGCAGAACGAGCTCGCGCGCAAGTCTCCGATCTCCGCGAGTGTTTCGTAGATACCTTCGTCTGCCTCGGCCTGCATTAAACAGGGCACGCTCGCAGGGCCGATTTGCTGTACCTGCTCCAGAATGATGTGCCGTAACCCGATGTGGCCTTTATCAATTTTTTGATATAATTCCAGTAGATTGCGGGCCGCTGCCTCGTCGTTGCCTGTCCTGAGTATCGGGATAATCTCAAAGAACATGCTGTCATATAGCTGGCTGGAAGTGCCCACCGCATTAAAAAGCCTCATCGCTGTTTCTATAAGTCTTTTTTTGACGGCCGGATTTTCGTTGATTGCGGACTCTGGCATATTATTTGCCCAAATAATAAGTTTGGCTGTTTTCATAACGATTTCGGCCGATACGTCTGAGCCATCCGCTTCATAGGTTGTCATGGATCTCTCAAAAGCATCTACGAGTGCGCTAAAGCCTTTTTTATCGCCAAGTGCTGACAATGCTGCAGCTACGTATAGCCTTTCACCTTCACCCTTTTCCAGGGCATGCGCAAGAAGTTCTTTAAACCTGCCGTCTCCGCATCCACCGATCGCGAGCACCAACGAAGGGCGCAGTCCGTAGACCTCGATCAGCCTTGATAACTCCTCCGATACCCTCTCCTGCCTGCCCATCTTTACCAGGGACAGAACTATCTCCGGAATAATCCGGGACTTGAAGATACGCGGCGAATTAGATAAGATATTCGCGGCAACCACTATATCGTCTTCTTCGTTTTTCTGCAGTTCTTCACCCAGCATATTAAGCAACGTATCGGTAGCCATCGGACATTTTGTCTCTGTCAATATGTCGATTAAAAATATCTGCTCTTGTTTTGTTGTGCTCTTTCGTAATTCGCCGATCAGGAATGGCGCTATGTCTTTGCCAAAGTCACGCGCGGCCTTGAGGAAAAGCTCGAAATTACCGCTCTGGCCCCATCCAAACCCTACTTTGCGAAATTCCGATAATTTTTCGTTCAATATTTGTACGGTCATCTCTAGCGCGTGAGGATTCATCTCTCCCGTAATAGACCTGACAGCCTCAGGGCCTGCCCTGCCCGGCGCTGTTTCAAGTTTTTCCATTGCGCTGACGAGAATGCTTAGTGATATGCATGCGGCTATCAAAGAGCCTATCATGGCTAATGAGGGCATCGCGAAGACGATGCCGGAACCGATAAGCGCAACTGATGTCAAAGATGCGATAACGACAAAAATTTTGTCGGCCTTAGTTTTTATAAGCGGGCGTATTTTACTTTCCGCAACAACAGGTGCCGGCGCGGCCGGGGCAATGTATGGCATTGCCTGCTGCGAAATTCCGGTAATTCCGGCCTTCGCGGGCTGCCCGACTGGGAATGACTTTGCTGCTTCGGCGGCGCCGATCGCGAGAGGCGCGACAGCAGATGATCCGGTTGATGTTATCTTGAACGGGTTGACCAGGCCGAGGAATTTCGCATGAATGCTCGCGCGGGACCAGTCATTTTTGGAAGGTTTCGGAAATTGCGGCGGGTGCGTATGGCCGTGATACATATAAGGGATGAGCGGGAAGGCGTGCGCATTCATTATGCCGTCTTCCATCCTGCTTTTTGTCCCGCTTAAAATAACTACAATCCCCCTGCCGTCAATCACACCTTTTTCTTTAAGGATATTCTCCACCTTGTCCTGGCGGTCCTCTCTGGACAAGGTGCCCGTCCCGTCATAAAGGTTCAGGATAACCTCGCCTTTTGCGCCGGAAACCAATACAAAATGCCCTTTTGTCCTGGTAGTCCTCTCATACTCCTCTTCGTCGGCCGGCATAAAGGCTATCGAGTTTTCTCCGTCCGCGGGAATAAATTTCCTGATCGAGTCCATAGTAACAGACTGCCCCTGCAAGACCACCAACTTCTCATTGGCCCCGCCGTCTCTCCTGGCGGACAATTCACTATAGAAAGCCTTGTAATTTTCCGGATCCGCGAACGGAGAGTCAATATCGTCCGCCGCCAGGTTCTCTCTTACTTTTTCCGACGGATGGTTCAGCGCGTCCACGAAGACGGAAATAACATCGGCAACGGCCTGGCCGTCCACGCGCTTATTGGACTTCCCGAAAGAAATATAATATTTAAGTACGGAGATGCAAAAGTTACACTCTTCCGGGTTTTTACCTTTTTTATACAAAACTTTTATTTTATTTATAACCTCTTCTTGTTTAGCCTTATCAAATTTGATTATCTCGGTGGCTATCTCGGAGGCATCCATGCGGTTAGAGTTTTCTTCCTTTTCATCATCTTCCAGCAAGGCCTTAAGCCATCTTTCGAATCGCGTCTCCTGCCCGGCTTTGCCGGATAGATCGGCCCTCGGGCTTTCCTTAGCCTGTCTCAAAACCAAATTTGTAACCACGGGCCCTGCTACAGCGAATCCCGCAACCACGGCCGCGATTCCCAAAAGACCCCGCCTGGTTAACAGCTTCGCCTCAGCGTCTTTATCAGCGTTGACAGGAAATGATTTTACGTCTTCTTCAGTTGCCGGCACGGTTTTCATATAGCCACTACAGGCCTTGTTGAGCTTGCCCTCTATGAATCCTGTGTCCGCTTGTGGAACATATTCGGGGCCGGATTTAGAGAGGAATATCGCGGCAACCTGAATATTGTTTTTGGTCAGATAATCGAATATTTTTTTGATCTCTCTTGAAATTATAAAACGCCGGAAAAGCCCTATCTTGAAAGCAAGGCGCGTGAATCCGGTGAACGAAAGGTAGTCGTAATCGATCGAAACAACTACGGGGCCCTTGAGGCCTTTCAGCTTTTCGTCGTTCAGATTGGATGCGGCATAGGCGATCACATCGCCATGGCTTTCTTTCCTAAATTCCTCAGGCGTTTTCCCGTAAAGCTTGGCCATGTTCTCTTTCTCAGGCATGACCCAATAAACATCTCCCGCCAGGCCTTTATCCCTGGCTACCCTTGCCCAGTTGCCGGGTGTCAATCCGTCAACCGAAGGACCATCATCCGGATGCGCGTCGAAATTTATGATTGTTGCGCCCCTAAGGCCAAGCCCTTCAAGCATCGGGATAATCTCCGAATGCTTCTCGCCGGTGCTGACAGGGAACGATTTCGCGTCTTCTTCGAATGTCGGGGCAACAGATAATGCGGCAGGCGCGGCGGTGATAGCCGGCGCAGCCTGCGGGGTCATGGTCTGCATGCCAAAATTATTAAATGCCGCAGCGCCTACAGTTCTAACGCCTTCGGCACCACTTGCGGCCTCATAGGTTATTTCTATGGTTACAGTCTTCCCATTCAGGGTAATCGATCGAAGGGCAAAATTACTTCTCCCCTTCCCGCTTATCTGATACTCGGCAGCTGCCCTCAGGGCCTGGCTATGCGCTGCTTCTTCGGTAATAACGGCTGTTATTCTCAAGTTCCCCTGAGCATCCTGCTCAAATCGCACTTCTCTTACCGCTAAGGCTCCTATGAAATGAAAGAATGATTCGTGGTTCATCTTTTGAAGGGCTGATTCGATCTGGCTAATGACATTTTCATCGGTTTCGTTGAGCGATTTCAGCACCTCTCGCAAGTCTTCTACGCTTGTTATGTCGAGCTGAAGCTGTGCGCTGACTTCTTCTACATTCAATTCATGGCTTTCGAGACGCGCAATGAGCTGTTCAATCTCCGAGGCCTTCTTTTTTCTTTCCTTTAATTTTTCTAGCATACCGGCTTTGAGTTCGTTTAATCTTGTGTTAATCCTCTCTTCGCGTTCTTTTTGGCTAAGGCTTCCGTCATTCATCGCCTTTTGAATCATAGGGTCTTCGGCCATGTGATGAAGCATTCTCATGAACCACTGGTTTTTCTGCCATTCCCTTAACCTGCCTCTCGAGATATCCAGATTATCCGCCAGCCTTACGAGCATAAGGAGGGGATTGTCCGTTTCGCTTGCGGCAGTAAACGTGTGCTGGCCGGAACCTTTGGGACCTTCCTGTCTAACATCCGGTTTATCCGCACCATGCAGCCGTATAGCGCCCACGAGATCGTTCACCGCGTTTTCATCTATTCCAAACAGGGCCCTAAATGTGCCGCTTAATTCGGCCTCGACCATTTCAGCCCCCAGGTCGGCGTGATATCCCTTACTTACCTTTACCCCGAGTCTTTTTGACGCCTCAAGCAAGCCGGCATATCCTACGTCATGAAGCAACCCGAGCATGAACACCAGGGCCTTATAATCTTTCCCATATCTTTTTTCCAAAATGTCCTTTAGCCCCGGCGATGCCTCCACCATACTTTCCATATATTTCGCTACGTCATACGAGTGTTTAGCGCCGTGCGGAGTGAACGGA
>JAKLDX010000052.1 GCA_022703295.1 Candidatus Omnitrophota bacterium | reverse complement strand
TTATACCGCCGCCTATATCTATTACGCTCGGCTCTTTCTTAAAATCTTTCGACGCCAGCTTATAAGGTTTTAATATCGCGAGGACTCTTTCCACACCCGGAAAAACCTCTAACGGCTGGACCCTTAGCACGTCCTCTTCGCCGATGACGCCGACTATGGTCCTCTCGACCCCTTTGGATATCCAGGGCTTAAGCCCCAGTTTTTTCACCCTCTTTACCAGATGGTCCAGCTGCTTATCTGTGGCATCCGGGCGCATTACTATTATCATAGTAAAACTCCTATTTTCTTCCTGTTATCTTCTTCAGTGCCTTCACGAACCTCGCGTTCTCCGAGGACGTCCCTATCGTCACGCGTATGAAGGTATCAAAACCCCACGCCTTCATGTCGCGCACTATCACGCCTTCTTTCAGTAAAGCGGTGAAGACTTTTTTACAATCGTCTTCGACATCGACTATGACAAAGTTCGTGGCGCTATCGACATATCTGAAACCCATCCTCTGAAAAACGGAGTACAGTTTTTTCTTCTCCTTGTTGACATGCGAAAGGGTCTTTCTGAGAAAAAGCTTATCGTCCAATGCGGCTAACGCAGCCTCCTGGGCAAGGAGGTTCACATTAAAAGGATCCCTGACGCGCTCCATGTAGCTTATTACAGGGGAGTTTGCCACCCCGTAACCTACACGAAGCCCGGCCAGGCCGTACGCTTTTGAAAAAGACCTGGAAACGATCAGGTTAGGCATCTTCTTAATATAATCTATCCCGTTCGGATAATAGTTGGAGCCGTATGCGGCGAATTCAGAATATGCCTCATCCAGGAATACCAGTACATTAGCTGGAAGGCCGGAAAAAAATTCTTCAAGTTCATCCGTAGTGACAAAAGTCCCGGTCGGATTGTCCGGATTGGCGATGAAAACCATCTTCGTCTTTGCGCTTACGGCATTTTTCATCGCTTTAAGGTCATGCTTGAGATCGGCCTTCAGCGGAACAAGCTTTATCGACGCATTGTGTATCTGCGACGCTATCTCGTATATAAGAAAGGTCGGCTTTGCTATAATGACTTCGTCGCCGTCATTGACGAACGTCCTTATGGCGAGGCCTATTATCTCGTCGGAACCGTTCCCGAATATGAGCTCGTCTTCCCGCACGCCCAGCATCTTCGACAACTTTTTCTTCAGGTAAAAGCTCGAGGCATCCGGATACCTGTTTACGGTCTTCAGGCTTTTGCGCATGGCCGCAAGCGCAAGCGGAGAAGGCCCGAAGCAATTCTCGTTGGATGCCAGTTTTATTACATCCTCAAGATCGAATTCCCTCCGCACTTCCTCGATCGGCTTGCCGGGAACGTAATGTTTTATATTAAGTATATTCTTTCTCACCAGGTTTTCCATATTAACCTAAACGCTTTCATTTGCCGGAAAAGACCCCAGAATTTTCATATAGGAACATTCTTTCTTCAATTCTTCTAAGGCCTTGCTGACTTTCCTGTCCATACAATGCCCTTCCAGATCGACAAAGAAGTAATACTCCCAGGCCCTTATCTTTGACGGCCTGGATTCTATCTTTGTCATGTTTATCTTATATTTTTTGAACGGGACCAGAATGTCATGAAGAGCGCCGGACTTATCTTTCACGGAGAACATTATCGACGTCTTATCGTCGCCGGTCGGCTTCACATAATTCTTTCCGACGACAAGGAACCTTGTCACATTGTGCGCCGAATCCTCTATAGACTTGTACAGGATTTTCAGGCCGTATTTGCCGGCTGCTAGCTCGCTGGCTATACAAGCCGCTTTCTTCTCTCCGGCTGCTATCTCGGCCGCCTTTGCGGTACTCGACACTTCTACGAGCTCGACGCCCGGAAGGTTCGATTCTAGCCACATCCTGCACTGGGCAAACACCTGTTCTTTCGAATAAACCCGTTTTATCTTATTTTTGGCGGATTCCTTCGACATGAGATTGTGCGAGACCTCAAGGTATATCTCCGAACAGATCTTGAGGTCCGAATCTATGAACATGTCCAGGGTATGTGTAACCGCACCGTCGATGGAATTCTCGATCGGAACGACACCGTAATCTGCGCGCTCTTTTTCAACCTCGCTGAATACATCCGTAATCGTTTCGCAGCTGGTGTAATCGACGCTGGAACCGAATTTTTTCATGCTCGCCAGGTGGGTAAACGTGAATTCCGGTCCCAGGTACGCTATCTTAAGAGGCCTTTCAAGCTGCAATGAACCTGACATCACTTCCCTGAAGATCGCCTTCAGCGCCTCATTCGACATCGGGCCCGCGTTCTTAGAAACAAGCCTCTTGTATACGTCCTTTTCCCTCTCCGGCACATAGGTCGATTGCTTATTTTTTGATTTTATCTTTCCTATGTCGAGGATGACCCTGGCCCTTTTATTCAATAGCGCCAGCATCCGGCCGTCTATCGAATCAACCGTTTTGCGTAGTTTCTTCAGGTCCATTTACGTTCTCCTTATTCGTCTGGCTATTATTCAAAGCGTTTTCCGCTGCAGCCGGCTCATGTACGGGAGCACCTTGCGGAGCGGCGTTCTGCGGCTCGAGTTTCCCCGTTTCGGTATTTACTATTTCTGCCCTCGCCTTTTCCCTGACAAAATCGAGGTCGCTCTCACTGAACTCTTTTAATTTAGGCAGCTCATCCAGGGATTTCAGCCCGAAATACTGCAAAAATTCCGTCGTGGTGCCGTAAAGTATCGGCCTGCCCAGCGCTTCAAGCCTGCCCCTTGTCCTTATGAGCTCGCGCTCTTCCAGGGTTCGCAGGACACCATCGACATTCACGCCTCGTATAGCCTCTATCTCGCCCCTGGTTATGGGCTGCTTGTACGCTATTATCGCGAGCGTCTCAAGCCCCGGCCCCCTCAGCTTATCGGCCGGCCTTTTGTAAAGTTCCGCCACCCACTTGCTGTATACGGGATCCGTCAGCATCTGAAAACCGCCGGCTATCTCTTTTATGCTGAAACTCCTGCCTGAGGAAGCGTATTCGCCGTTCAGCTCCTCGGTTATCGCCCTGATATCAGTAGGCTCTACTTCTTTCAGGACCTCCCGCAGCGTATCTATTGAAACTGGTTTGTCGCTCACGAAAAGGAGCGCCTCTATTATTCTCTTGGCCTGATCCCTATCCATTTGCCGGCTCCGAAGGTTTTATGGTTTCAGTGTTCCTTATTATTTCTATCTCCCCGAAATGTTCGGTCTGCATCACTATTACCTCTTTTATTTTTATAAGTTCCAGAAGCGCCAGGAATATCGTTATTATCTCTCTCTTATTCTTTGCCGCCTTAAAAAGGTCCGTGAAAAGCATGGACTTTTTTTCGACCAGCATGTGCAGCACGTCATGTATCTTTTCCGATACCGTGAACTCATCCTTTATTACCTGGTGAAAGACTTCCTTCGGGATATCTTTCAGGACCTTCGTGAAGGCCGTGATCAGGTCGAAAAGGCTCGCTTCCAGGAATTCGCCTTTAACCGGAGGCAGGTCATCAACCTTGACGCCGGTGCCTATCCTGGCAAAAAAATGTTTTTGCGTCGATTCCCTCTGGGAAAGCTCTGCCGCGGCTTCCTTGAATTTCTTGTATTCTATCAGCCTTTTTACAAGTTCGGCCCGCGGGTCAGTCTCTTCCTGTTCCTGGGCATCGGCCGGATCAGGCGGCAGAAGCAGCTTGCTCTTTATATGCATCAGCGTAGCGGCCATCACCAGAAATTCGCCGGCTATGTTAAGGTCCAGAAGCTGCATCAACTCCAGATATTCCAAATATTGGTCCGTTATCTTCGATATGGGAATATCATATATATCGACCTCTTCTTTTTTTATGAGATAAAGAAGAAGGTCGAGCGGACCTTCGAATACTTCGAGCTTGACTTTATAGGTCATCTTATCGTTTTTGTACCAGGGGCACGAGATTTATACATGCCCTCACTTCGTCCATTGTCTGCGAAGCGGCTTGCCGCGCTTTTTTTGCGCCTTCGGTCAATATGTCTTTTGCGTCCGAGTCGGAGATCTTATCCCGCTTTTCCCTTAAAGGCGCCAGGTAATCCGCGATGACCTTGGCAAGCCTCTTTTTGCACTCCGTGCATCCGATCTTAGCGCCTTCGCACCAGTCCCTGACATTTGCCCTGACCTCGGGCTTCTCGAACGTCGAAAAATAGCTGAAGACATTGCATATGTCCGGATGGCCTTTATCCTGCAGCTTGATACGCTGCGGATCAGTTATCATCCGGTCGACCTTTTTTTCTATATCTTTAGGAGCGTCGGAAAGAGCTATGAAATTCGCGTAGCTTTTCGACATCTTCCTGTTGTCAAGGCCCAGTAATTTCGGAGTCTTCGTCATTATCGGCTCCGGCTCAGGGAAAATATTTTTCTTATACAGGCTGTCGAACCGCCTTATTATCTCCCGAGTAAGCTCGAGATGCGGCAGCTGATCTACTCCGACCGGAACGGCGTTAGCCTTGTAAATCGCTATATCGGCGGCCTGCAACACCGGATAGCCTAAAAATCCGTACGTGGTAAGTTCCCTGCCTTTTATCTCGCGTAGCTGCTCTTTATATGTCGGGCATCTCTCGACCCACGCAAGAGGCGTCAGGCACGAGAAAACCATCGCCAGCTCCAGGTGTTCGGGAACTTGCGACTGCACAAAAATAGTCGACCTTTCGGGGTCGAGGCCGGAGGCGACAAAGTCCTTTACCATCTCATAGGAATTTCCGCTCATCCCCTCAGGATTCTCGTACTCGCTCATGAGCGCGTGCCAATCGGCGATCATATAGAAGCACTGGTATGAATCCTGCATCTTGACCCAGTTTGAAAGAGCTCCGACGAGGTGGCCGAGATGAAGTTTCCCGGTGGGCCTCATTCCGCTGAGTATACGTTTTTTGTTAACCATTAGGCTTTCCTTGACTCCAGCCGTCTTGCCACTTTTTCGATCTGATAAACCTCGATCAGGTCGCCGGCCTTTATATCATCATGCCTGTCCAATCCTATACCGCACTCAACGCCTTCGTTGACTTCGCGCACATCATCCTTGAAACGTTTAAGCGACGATATCTTGCCCTGGTAAACTACCGCCTTATCCCTTATCAGCTTCACGATACCGGTACGGACTATTCTTCCCTTAGCCACAGTGCAGCCGGCAATAGTCCCGACCTTCGAGACCTTGAAGGCCTGTTTGACATTTGCCCTGCCGACGAATATCTCTTTCGAGACGGGTTCCAACAACCCTTCCATAGCCGCCACGACATCCTGTATCGCTTCGTATATGATGCCGTAAAGTTTGATTTCTATGCCTTCCTTTGAGGCAAGCGTCTCGGCGCCTTCATCTACTTTAACATTGAATCCCATGACAACGGCATTCGAAACAACGGCAAGCATTACGTCGGATTCATTTATATTGCCGACATCCGCGTGCACTATATCTATCTTGACGTCCTTGGTATTAAGCTCCGTCAGGGACTTCTTTATAGCTTCTATAGAGCCCTGGACGTCTCCTTTTAACAGTATCGCGAGTTCCTTTACCGCGCCTTCCTTCATCTGAGTGTAAAAATCTTCAAGCGTGATCCTCTTCGACGCCTTAAGCTTACGGCTGCGTGCCTCGTCCTGTTTCAGCGTAGAAAGGGTCTTCGCCTTCTTCTCGTCTTTAACAACAAAAAACTCATCGCCAGCCATTGGCACGCCTGACAGGCCCAGGATGCTGACAGGCTTGGACGGAGGCGCTCCTTCAACCCGGTTACCTTTATGGTCCATCATAGCCTTGATACGGCCGTAGTGCATGCCGCTTAAGACCATATCTCCGACGTGCAGCGTTCCGTTCTTCACAAGCACTGTAGCGACCGGCCCCTGGCCGCTGGACAATTTTCCTTCTATGACAACTCCCCTGGCCCTGAGGATCGGGTTTGCTTTAAGCTCCAGAAGTTCCGCTTCCAGTAATAACATCTCCAGGAGACGCTCGACCCCTTCTCCCGTCTTAGCGGAGACCGGCACGGTTATCGTCTTGCCGCCCCATTCCTCCGGCATAAGGCCAAGCTGGGAAAGCTGCCCCCTGACCTTCTCTAAATTCGCGCTCGGCAGGTCGCATTTATTAATAGCCACAACTATCGTAACGCCTGCAGCCCTCGCATGGTCCAGCGCCTCTTTGGTCTGAGGCATCACGCCGTCATCCGCGGCGACGACCAGCACTACGATATCAGTCGCGTTGGCGCCGCGCGCCCTCATTGCGGTAAAGGCCTCATGGCCGGGCGTATCAAGGAAAGTCACGGACCCGTTCCTGAGCTTAACCTCGTATGCGCCGATGTGCTGTGTTATACCGCCTTTTTCTTTATCGGCAACCTTGGTCTTACGTATAAAATCCAGAAGGCTCGTCTTGCCGTGGTCGACATGCCCCATGAATGTTACCACAGGCGATCTCGAGGCGATGTGTTTTTCATCCTGCGCCGCCTCCATTTCCCTGTGTTCTTTTACTATCTGGTCTTCCAGTTTAGGCGGGGCTTTAAATTCTATGCCGTATTCCGCCAGTATATCCGTAACCATGTTCTCGCCCAGATTCTGGTTTATGGTGGCAAAGATATTCTTGGCCATCAATTTTAATATTATTTCGTTAGGTTTGATGCCTATCTTAACAGCCAGGTCCTTCAGGGCTATAGGTATATCTATCTCGAGCGATCTCGTCTCTTTCTCTTCCGGCTCCTTCACTCCCTCTACTATGATCTCTTCTGCGATAACCTCTTTGACCGCCGGCTCTTCTTTCTTCGGCGCCTTCATCTGCTCTTTGGGCGGTTCTTTTTTTGCCTCTATCGCGGCCTTCGGCTTCTCTGTTTTAGGCGGCTCGATTTTTACAGGAGGCTCGCTCTTTTTAACAGTCTCGGCCTTTTTCAGGGCTTCCGGCTTTTTAACCGGCTCCGCTTTTTTAGGATAAATTTTCGGCGATTCTTCTTTCTTCAGGACAGGCGGCGTCTCGGCTTTTTTCGGCTTCTCCCTGGAGACAGCCTTCTTTTTTGAAACAGCTTCTTTTGCCGGGGCCTTCTTTGGCTTAGCCTTTGTTTCCGGCACAGCTTTAGATGCCGGTTTTTTCTTTTTCTCTTTTACTTCTTTTTCCTTAGTCTTTTTTATCATTAAACTCTCGCCCTATCCTTTCGCTGATTTTATGATCTTCTCGGCGGTCTTTTT
>JAKLDX010000051.1 GCA_022703295.1 Candidatus Omnitrophota bacterium | reverse complement strand
TATCCAATCGTCAACTTCGGCGATGTCATCCACGGTTCGAAATTCGCGGCCGACCTGGAAACCATCCTATCCTCGGATGTGCAAAACACGCCGCTCATTCACATGGTTTTCACCAACCGGGAAGACCTTACGGCCTTCATGGAAGGCTACAAACAGCGCCTGCGCAAGGGCCGCACAGGCATAAGCAAGATAAGCATTCAGACGGGCACTTCACACGGCGGAGTGGTATTGCCTGACGGGACAATAGCGAAGGTGAAGCTCGATTTCGATACGCTGAAGTCGCTCTCGAAGATGGCGCGCGAACAGTACGGCCTCGCGGGGGCGGTGCAGCACGGCGCGTCCACGCTCCCTGCCGAAGCTTTCGGAAAATTCCCGGAAGTCGGTACGGCGGAGGTGCATCTCGCGACCGAATTCCAGAACATGGTTTACGAAAGCAAGCATTTCCCGAAAGAATTAAAGGACAGGGTATATGATTGGCTCAAAACGACGCAGGGCGCGGAGAAAAAAGCCGACCAGACGGAAGAGCAGTTCCTATACAGCACCAGGAAGAAAGCGCTCGGCCAGTTCAAAAAGGACATACTGGGGCTCTCATCCGAAGCGAAGGGCGCGATAGCCAAAGAGATAGAGGCGAAATTCGAATTTCTCTTCGAGAAGCTCAACGTGAAAAATACGAAAGACCTTGTGTTAAAACACACGACCCTCAAAAGGGTCATAACGAGGAAGTCCGGCGAAGCAGCTAAGGTTGAAATAAGCGCTGAGGGGGCTGACTAAAACAGTATATTCAAAGCAGGTATTTTTAAGAGCGTAGCTTTAATTTCAGGCTACGCTCTTTTATTTACGAGATGAATTCCGAGAATGGCGAAGACGACATTCCCGAGCCAAGCCGCAACTATCGGCGGGAGCAGGCCGTTCTTTCCGAAAGCGATCGACATGGCAATGACCGCATAATACAAAAGCCCGATAGCTACGCTCATGCCTATTCCTATCAGAACGCCTCCCCTGGTGGTTATAAGCGCAAAAGGCGCACCTATCAGGATTATCACCACTGTTATGAGAGGGAAGGATACCTTGTAATAGAGGTCTACCATAAGAGCCTTTACCAGTTTTATCCCTGTGCCCCTGAAATTATTGATATAATTTTTGAGCTCCTTGTAACTCACGTAATCGGAGTTCCATTCCTTTGTGGCGAAATCACTGGGCCTTTCCCTTAATCTTATGATCTTCTCGTCAAAAAATTCGGGTTCCGAAAGGAATTTTCCGGAATTATCTATGTGGTACATTATTACTTTATGGAATTTCCAGCCCTCCCTTGTCCATTCTCCTTTTTGGGCCGTTATTTTCAGGAGAAGTTTTTCAGTCCTGTCGTGCTGGTGAATTATGATATCCTCAAGGACTTTTTTCTTTATATCATAAGACCTTGCGAATATTATCCTGTTACCGGCCCCGTAGACAGCTACATTCTGTATCGAGGTCGGTTTATTGCCTTTGAATTTTTCCAGTTCATCGGTCCTTATGAAATTTGATACCCTGGAGCTGACGGGAATTATCCTGTCGTTCACTATAAAGACTATTATGCTGACTATGAACCCTATTATAAGTATCGGGGATAATACCCTCCAGAGGCTTATGCCGCTGGATTTCATTGCCGTTATCTCGTTATTTTTATTGAGGTTGCTCAGGACATAGATCGTGGAGAGCAGGGAGGCCATCGGAGCGACCATTATGAATATGGTAGGGCAGTAATATACATAAAATGATAGTATCGACGCAAAAGGTATCTTGTATTTCACTATGTTGTCTATGAATGAGAAGATGTCCGCTATTATCGCTATTATTGTGAAAGCCACTATGCACCAGATGAACGGGCCCAGGAATCCCTTTACCATGTATCTGTCTATTATTTTCATCCTTACGCTCCCCGCGCCAGAGTGAGGCACCGTACTTCTCTCGCGCCGCCTGCCAGAAGGACAGACGCGCACTCGTTCAACGTGGCGCCGGTTGTCATGACATCGTCTATCAGCAATATGCCCAGGCCGAGTACATCGGTACCTTTTCTCAGCCTGAACGCGCCTTTTAAATTAACGAACCTTTCATTTCTGGCAAGCTCATTCTGATGTTTTGTTATAATGATCTTGTCCATTGTGTCCGAAATCGGTATATAGAATTCCTTGCTTATGCCCGCCCCCAGCAGCTTGGACTGATTGAATTCCCTTTCCCGCAAGCTGCGCCTATTAAGAGGCACGAACGTCACAACGTCAATATTTTTTATTATGGCAGGCTCATCTTTTATGAAGTCGATCATAAAGGACGATAATATGCCGGACAGGTATGATTTTTTACCGTATTTGAACAGATGTATGGCTTCTTTCAGGGCGCCTTCGTAAAGGCAGGCGGAATATGCCCGGGTGAAATGGTTCTTTATCTTTTTGCATTCCGCGCAGAGAGCGCCGGAATTATCCATAGGCCTGCCGCAGGAGGCGCAGTGCGGCCTCGGATTCCTCCTGACCTTGCTTATGCAGAATTCGCATAGCCTGGATTCGTTCATGGCCCCCAGGCTTTTTTTGCATATCGGGCAATGCAGGGGATATATGAGGTTTATGAAATTTTTTGTGATTGTTGCAGCATTCATAATGATATGATAACACGCTCACCACGCCTTGTCAATCGGGGCGGCGAGCCAAGAGACAAAAAGGGCCGCATCCTTTTACGGATACAGCCCTTTAATTGCTCATTTCAAGTTATAATTTTACTACGTTTGTCGCTTGTTCGCCTTTAGGGCCCTGTTTTATTTCGAACTCCACTTCCTGGCCTTCCTCTAAAGACTTATAGCCTTCACCCTGAATTGCGCTGTGATGAACGAACACATCCTTACCATTTTCAGGAGTAATAAACCCATAACCTTTTTGGTTTGAGAACCATTTTACTTTTCCTTTTACCATTTACTTACTACCTCCTTTCAAGCAAAATTATATTAAATAAGAATTGCACATAAAAAAACCGCAAGGTCGGTTATCCCTACCTTACGGCCAAAGACTTCCAATCCTTATTTACTACGGGGATTACTTTATCATTATTTGCGTATATTGTCAACAAAATATTTAAAAAATATCCGAATGCTATTGCAATTCTTAAAATTATAAGATAATATTATTAATACTCACCTTAGCTTAAAAGATAGGCAGATATGGCTGAATCCAAAGAGATCTCGAAAGAATTGGGGAGCACGGTTTCAAAAAATAAATGGGAGAGCTTGGGCATGGTGCGTCGCGCCGGAGCGCTGGTCCCTTTATTCTCCGTGTATTCCGCTAAAAGCCTCGGCATAGGCGACTTAAGCGACCTGAAACTCCTGATAGACTGGTGCGGCAAGACGGGCAACTCTATCCTGCAGCTATTGCCGATGAATGAGGTGGGTTCCACGTTCTGCCCCTATGATGCCATCAGCTCTTTCGCTATCGAGCCTTCCTATATTTCCATAGCGGCCATTCCGGGCTTTAGCGGTAATAAATCGGTAGCCGCAAAAATAAAAGACATAGAAAAAAGATTCCCGGCCGGATCGGCATATGTCGATTACGGCATAAAACGCGCCAAAGAAGATATGCTATGGGATATGTATAAGAACGGCGCCGGCCCTAACTCGAAAGAACTTAAGAAGTTCGAAGAAAAGAACGGTTACTGGCTGGATGATTTCGCGCTGTTCAAGGTCATAAAAGATTATCACAAAGGCCTGCCATGGTATGAGTGGGAGAATAAATATAAAACCCGCGACCGGGTTAAATTGGGCGCTTTCAGGAAAGAGCATGAAAAAGAGTTGTCCTTTCAGAGGTGGGTGCAATGGGTCGCGTTCTGCCAGTTCGCGGATGCCAAGGCTTATGCCGAAGCCAAAGGCGTCAAGATCTGCGGCGACCTGCCGATCCTGATCTCCCGCGACAGCGCCGATGTGTGGGCCCATCCGGAATTTTTTAAACTGGAATTCGCGGCTGGCGCCCCTCCCGATATGTATTGCGCCAAGGGCCAGAGATGGGGCATGCCGACGTATAACTGGGACAATATAGCCTCGAACGATTACAGGTACCACAAGGAAAAGCTTAAATTCGCGGAAAACTTTTATGATATATTGCGCATAGACCACGTCGTGGGGATGTTCCGCATATGGAGCATTCCGTATGGCGATCCCCTGGAAAACGAGGGGCTTAACGGTTTTTTTGACCCTAAAGAGGAGAAGGATTGGGAGGCGCACGGCCGGACGATATTATCTGTTATGCTTGAGAATACAAATATGCTGCTCACTGCGGAGGATCTCGGCATGATACCACGGACATGTCCTCAGAATCTGAAGGAATTCGGCATACCCGGCAATGACGTTCAGCGGTGGACGAAGGACTGGCAGACTAAGCATGATTTTCTGGAAGGAGAAGAGTACAGGCTTCTTTCAGTTGCCATGCTTTCCACGCACGACACGACAAATTGGGCGGCATGGTGGGAGAACGAGGCCGGCACTGTCGACCAGGCCCTATTTATAAGGAAATGCCTTGAGCGGAAGATAGATTATGCTGCTGCGCAGGACAAGCTTTTCGACGGCGCGCGCTCTAAGCACGGGAGGCTCAGATGGCTTGATTCCGTCGAATCGGCGGAGTCCCTGATAAGTATTCTCGGGAAGAGAAGGGAAGAAGTGATGGATTTCATTGAATTGTATGACAACACATACCGCGAAAAGGAAAAACTATGGAAGCATCTTGGTATGAAAGGTGCGATGAAAGAGAAGGCTGGCCCCGAGACCGTCAAGGCGGCATTTAGCATAACACTTAATTCCCGTTCCATATTCTGCATAGAGCTTCTCGTAGATTATCTTATGATTGGGGGTATATTTAAGGGGGATCCTTACCGGTACAGGGTCAACCGTCCGGGGACTATAAGTAAGGAAAATTGGTCGCTCGTTGTCCCTTTGCCATTAGAGAAGTTGGTAGGGCATAATATATGCGGCGAGATCAGGGATATGGTGGTTTCGTCGGGAAGGGAAGCGTAAAGAATAGCTTGCGGAGAAAGGGTAAATGGGATAAAATAAAAACATGGAGAAGATCAAGGAATTTCCCAATAAACATATAGTCTTTTTCGATTTCGACAATACAATCACCACTAAAGATGTTCTAGATGGGGTTATCGAGCGTTTTTCGAAAGATGACGGGTGGCTCCGCCTTGAAGAAAAGTGGAAAGCCGGGAGAATAGGGTCGAAAGAGTGCCTTGAGGGGCAGATCAAGGGGCTGCGGGCTACGCGAAAGAAATTAGATGATCATCTGCAGACGGTGAAGATAGACCCGCATTTTAAAAGGCTGATAGAGTTTTTAAATTCTAAAAATATCAAGACGATGATACTGAGCGATAATTTCGATTATATCTTAAAACGCATCCTGAAAAATAATAAAATAAACAGAGTTAAAATATATGCAAATAAGCTCAGTATGTCCAACGACAGAGTGAAGCCGAGCTTTCCGTATAGTAACGCTGATTGCGGAGATTGCGGCCACTGCAAGAATACCACTTTGCTTAAAAATGTCGCCGAAGGCGCTACTTCAGTATACATAGGAGACGGCATGTCCGATGTATGTGTCTCAAAAAGCGCCGATATCCTGTTTGCCAAAGGATACCTGAAAAGACATTGCGAGGATAAAGATATCGCGCATATCCCGTTCAAAGGGTTGAAAGATGTATACGCATATTTTAAAAGGAGCCTTTTATGAGCCAGAAGCAAAAATCGGTTAGTGTAAAAGCTGAAAAACAGTCGCGTGAGGATGAGCTGCTGAAGCTCGAATCAAAATATTGTTCCTGGGGAGACACGGTCCATTATGTAAAAAGGCCGAATGTATTTAAAAGCTGCAAAGGAAGCTATTTACATGACATCAATGGCGTGGAATACCTTGATCTGCAGATGCTGTATTCGGCGGTGAATTTCGGATACGGGAATGAGCGTATAAATAATGCCCTTAAGAAGCAGGTGGACCAGCTGCCGCAGCTAGCCTGCCAGTACCTGCATGAAGAGAAAATAATGCTCGCTACAAAATTGGCGCAGCGGATGGAGAAGACATTTGAGGAGAAGGGCAGGATACACTTTAACGTAGGCGGCTCTCAGGCATTGGAAGATTCCCTCAAGCTCGTGAGGAACCATACCGGCAGGTCGCTCGTATTCGCGTTCATGGGCGGATATCACGGCAGGACCCTCGGCGCATCGGCCATAACATCAAGTTTCCGCTACAGGGAGCGTTACGGCCATTTCGGCGACAGGGCGCTTTTCATCCCGTTCCCGTATTGCTTCAGGTGCTTTTACGGCCAGAAAAGGGAATCCTGCAATATGTACTGCCTTAAGCAGTTCGAAAAACTTTTTGAGACCGAATATTATTCCGTATACAATAAGAAGACCGGGCAGTGTGAGTTTGTGGCTTTCTATGTAGAGCCTTTGCAGGGGACGGGAGGCTACGTAGTGCCGCCGCTTGATTATTTTTCCGGATTAAAAAAGATACTAGATGAGCATAACGTCCTGCTGGTCGACGACGAGATACAGATGGGTTTTTTCAGGACAGGCAAATTCATGGCGATAGAAAATTTCGACGTTACACCGGATATAATGGTGTTCGCGAAATCGCTGACTAACGGCGTCAATCCCATCTCAGGCATATGGGCAAAAGAGAAACTGATATCCCCGGATGTGTTCCCGCCCGGCTCAACACATTCTACGTTCTCTTCGAACCCTCTCGGGACCGCTGTCGGCCTTGAGGTGATGAAGCTTATAGAGGAGTCCGATTTTGGGACGGAGGTCAACAAAAAAGGTAAATATTTCGTGTCGAGACTGAAGAGCCTGCAGAAGAAATACAGCCAGATAGGGGACGTTGATGCCCTCGGCCTCGCCATAAGGATAGAGATGTGCCATAAGGACGGATACTCCCCTGACAGGGAGCTGACCGATGCGATGGAACAGATAGGCCTGAGCGGCAAGCTGACGACCGGCGGAAAGACGCGGGGCCTTGTCCTGGATGTAGGCGGATATTACAAGAACGTCTTTACCCTTGCGCCGTCGCTGTATATAACAGAAAAAGAGATAGACCTGGGAGTGGACCTGTTCGAAGAGACGCTTATAAAAGCGCTTAAAAAATCTTAAAATATAAATGCTGAATATATTTCTGGATAGAATGA
>JAKLDX010000050.1 GCA_022703295.1 Candidatus Omnitrophota bacterium | reverse complement strand
AGGCAGGCCGTTTTCTGTATTGTTGGGGTCGATCTGCGGCTATATTGTAGTGACTTCGATCTCTGTGTTTCTGGGCGCGATTTTGAGTAAATATATAGGCGCGAATGTGATAAGATATGTAGGCGCCTCAATATTTGTTATAATAGGCATCCTGATGTTAACAGGGAAATTGTAATGATAATAACGAAGCAGAAAGAACTTAAAGAAATACTTAAACACCTTGAAGGCCAGTCCAGGGTATTCCTGATAGGATGCGGGGAATGCTCCACCACATGTAAGACGGGCGGCGAGGATGATATTAAAAGAATGAAAGAGCTTATAGAAAAAGAGGGCAAAACAGTTACGGGATATTGCGTCCCGGCTGCGCCCTGTATAGCGGCGAAGGTAAAACTGGAGCTGGCCAAGAACAGGAAGTTGATAGAATCTTCCGATGCTATTCTGGTGATGGCCTGCGGGCTCGGCATACAATCGGTGAAAGAGAACCTGAGAGCGGAAAAGGCTGTGCACGTCGGCTGCGACACGTTATTCATGGGAGCCATAGATTCAAGCGGCTCTTTTCTGGAAAAGTGCTCGGCCTGCGGGGACTGCGTCCTGGAGCTTACGGGCCTCATATGTCCGATAACGAGATGCCCGAAATCGCTTCTAAACGGCCCGTGCGGAGGGCAGGATAAGGGAAAGTGCGAAGTCGATAAAAATAGAGACTGTACGTGGATATTGATATATAATGAATTAAAGAAACAAGGTAAGCTGGGGCTTTTGAAAGAGATAAAAGCGCCAAAAGATTATTCCAAATTGACCAAACCGAGAGAGATCAGGGCTTCGGCCTGAAAAAATTAAAGCAAGGAGAAGGTGGTATGAAAAAATATTCCAAGATAGCGGTTGTGGGGATTCTGTTGGGAAGCATGCTGTTCTTTGTCGCGGGATCCGGATTCGGCGTGGACAAAGAAGAGGTCCGGAAAAAGGAACAGAACGAGATCCAGCAAAAATTTTCATGGTGGCCGACTGACGCCAACCCCGGCCCCGTAGTCGATAAGGATAAGGGCGGCTACTGGTGGTGGCCGAAAGAACCCGGCCCGCAATCCGGCAAGGTCTGGGGCAACAGGGGATACTGCTACGTACGCAAGATAATATTCGATTATAAAGAAGAGGAGCTACCGCCGCCGCAGCCGCAGGAGCTGAGGGCGTCTTTACTGATAAGAAAAATAATCAAGAACGTCAAAATATATTTCGATTACGACAAAGCCGATATACGCGATGACGCCAGGGCGATCCTGGAAGACGCGGTCAGGGCATTAAAGAAAAACCCCGAGGCCGACATACTCATTACCGGGAACTGCGATATACGAGGCAGCGAAAAATACAACGAAAAGCTCGGCAAGAAACGCGGCCAGTCTGTCAGGGAATTCATGCTCAGTAGCGGCATACCTGAAGAGAGGATCCGCATAATAAGCCGCGGAAAACTTGACGCGATCTCGCCGGTGACGGACCTGGTCGGGATGCAGAAAGACCGCAATGCCCAGTTCATGGTGGCGGAGGTCGAGGAAGTCATGATGGCATACGGCGGCAAGCCCCCGGAGGACGCGAAGCAGATAGAGGAAGGCAAATACGTAGAGGAGAAGGAAGAGAAGGTCGAAGGGGCCGTAAAGGTCTCTACCAGGGAATACACGATACAGAAGGGCGATTCCCTGTGGAAGATAGCCGAAAAAGAACTCGGCAACGGCCATAGATGGCAGTACCTCTACGAGTTTAACAAGGAGAGGCTTAAAAATTCCAAGAAGCTCAAAACCGGCACAGTGATATTGATACCTATAGAATAACACAGCCGACAGAATGATTCAAAGAGGGCGTGCTTAAAAGGCGCGCCCTTTTTTTGTTTCTAGCAAAATTTTTCGGGTCCTGCTCTCAGGCGTTTACTTTTGTGACCTCCCTCCGCTTGCCGCAAATTGCATTGGGCATGCAATTTGCTGTCCAAAATTTTGATGGCCACCCAACCCGCCAGCAGTCAGGAATGATTGTGCGGTTTGTCTGGCCTTTCCGGACCGCCCAATGTATCAAAATTTTGAAGAGTCGCTCCGGGCGGACCACAAAAGTTCCGCCTTTGCCACAAACCGAAAAATTTCCCCCACTTTATAGTTGACAAAAATAGTCAACTATGGTATAAATAAAACAATGAAACTATCGACCAAATCGACATACGGGCTGAGGGCGATGCTGAATATCGCGCTGAATCCCAAAGACAGCGCGACCTCCATCATGGATATATCCAGGGTGGAGGGGATATCCGTTGCATATCTGGAGCAGCTCCTTAACAAGCTGAGGCACGATGACCTCATAAGGAGCATCCGCGGCCCGAACGGCGGGTATGTGTTATCCAGAAATCCCGACGAGATAACCGTGGCCGATATAGTGAAAACTCTTGAAGGCAGCATCTACCCTGTCCACTGCGTGGCCACGGGTAAGGGCGCGAAGGCTGCTTGTAAGAAGAGCGGTGGATGTGTTCCTAAAACCGTGTGGCTCAAACTCTCCAAGGCAATAAACGATTGCCTGGAATCGATAACACTGAAAGACCTTTGCGTTGAGGCAAAGAAGATAAAACACAATTAAAACGAGCGGAGAATATCATGAGAAAAGTATACCTTGATAATAACGCCACCACGAGGATGAGGGAAGAAGCCCTCGAGGCTATGCTGCCGTATTACAAAGAGATATACGGAAACGCGTCGAGCGTTCATGAATTCGGGAGAACTGCCAGGATAGCCATAGACGGCGCAAGAAAAAAAGTAGCCGATCTTTTGGGTACCTCGAGCGTTGAAGAGGTTTTTTTCACGTCCGGCGGCACGGAGGCGGATAATTTCGCCATAAAAGGCGTTGCCCACGCGCTGAAGGCCAAGGGCGACCATATAATCACCTCCGCGATAGAGCATCATGCCGTCCTGAACACATGCAAGTTCCTGGAGAAGGAAGGATACAAAGTTACCTATGTCAAGGTTGGTAAGGACGCCCTTGTGGACCTTGATGAATTGAAAAAGGCCATCACACCAAAGACCATACTGATAACGATAATGTACGCCAATAACGAAGTGGGGACGATAGAGCCGATAGAGGAAATAGGTAAGATAGCGAAGGAGAAGGGCGTATATTTTCATACCGACGCCGTACAGGCCGTAGCGAAGTTGCCTTTCGAGGCAAGAAATCTTAATGTGGACCTCCTTTCCATGTCAGGACACAAGATATACGGACCAAAAGGGATAGGCGCGCTATATATAAGGAAGGGGACAAAGATAACTCAGCTCTTTCACGGCGGCCATCACGAGATGGGTAAACGCGCCGGGACAGAGAATGTGGCCGGCATAGTGGGTTTAGGCAAGGCTGCGGAGCTTGCGCGAAAAGAGCTCGGCGAGGAAAACAGGAAATTAAAAGAATTAAGGGATTATTTATACAAAGGCATAGTATCGAAAATACAGGATGTCCGGTTGAACGGCCACCCCGAGAAGAGGCTGCCGAATACGCTTAATGTCGGGTTCAAATACCTGGAAGGCGAATCTATCGTATTGAACCTCGATATGGAGGGCATTGCGGTCTCGACAGGCTCGGCATGCACTTCGGGCAGCCTTGAGCCGTCACATGTGTTGACGGCGATGGGCGTTGATCCTGCGGAGACGCAAGGGTCTATAAGGTTCTCGCTCGGCAGGGACAATACGAAAGAGGATATGGATTATGTGCTGGGGGTGCTGGGCCCGATAATTAAACGGCTTCGCGAAATGTCGCCGTTGTATGACGGTCGAAAGCAGACTTAGCGATTGAGGTAGTGAAATGGAGTTTTGTGATTAGGCAATTCGATAGCGAGACGGACTTTAGCGATTGGGTGTACCCAATCGCAATCACGGCTATTGCGGATTAAATCGCAACCACGAACTTTACAAATCGAATTACCTAATCGCCAACTATATAACAAGGAGCGACACAATGGAAGGACAATATTCGGAAAAAGTAATGGAACATTTCAAGAACCCGCGCAATGTGGGGGAGATCCCGGACGCAAGCGGTGTCGGCAACGTCGGTAATCCGGTCTGCGGCGACATCATGAGGCTCTACATAAAAGTCGATGACAAGGAAGTTATCACCGATGCGAAATTCAAAACTTTCGGATGCGGAGCCGCCATAGCCACATCAAGCATGGTAACGGAACTGATCAAAGGCAAGACCATACAGGAAGCGCTCAAGGTCTCTAATCATGCCGTGGCGGAAGCGCTCGGAGGCTTGCCCAAGATAAAGATGCATTGCTCAGTCCTCGCGGAACAGGCCCTCAGGGGTGCCATAGATGATTATATGGCAAAAAAGAAGGCTCAAGGGCCAAATAGTAAGGGTTAAGGCTGATAATGAAGCATAAAATACGAAAACATATACGCGATAAGATAAAAGAGTATTCTGAGCTTGAAAAATCCGAAAAAAGTGATATAATAAAGCACAGGTTGTTTAATGAGGAGGTATTTAAAAAAGCTAAGTTAGTGATGTTTTACGTCTCGTTAAAGGATGAGGTAAGCACATTTTCTATGATAGACGAGGCGATAAAGGCGGGAAAGAGGGTTTCGGTTCCCGTGATTCTTAAAGAAGAGAAGCGACTTATAGCAGGTGAAATAAGGAATAGGAGCGAAGATTTGGAAAGCCAGCACTTTGGAATCTATCAGCCCAAACCGGGCCATGTCAGAGAGGTTCCTTTAGAAGATATAGATCTAGTCATTGTCCCAGGCATAGCGTTCGACAGGAATAATATGCGCTTGGGCAGGGGACACGGTTATTATGACAGGTTCCTGTGCGGCTTACCAAAAAAGACCAAAACGATCGGCCTCGCCTTCGATTTCCAAGTCGTAGAAAATCTTCCGCAAGACTCACACGATATCCCCGTCTGGAAAACCATCGCAGCATAAAATAACTTAAAGCTTAAAAGTAAAAGCTAAAAACTGTTGTGTCGCTATCGCGACCTTGAATTTAAAGTTTTAAGTTTTTAGCTATAGTTTTTAGTTTTGACATTTAAGTTTTGAGTTAAAAACACAGCTACTACGGAGGGGACAATGCAACACAATGACATGACACTGGTTTATATCGGCCTGGCCGTTATAGGCGCGATATCTTTTTTTGGCCTCGGATATTTTATAAGAAAGATTCACGCTAAAAGCAAAATAAAGCATGCGGAAGACAAGGCAAAGAAGATGGTCGAGGCCGCCACGGATGAGGCGGAGAAGATACGCCACGAAGCGGAATTACAGGCTAAGGACATGCTCCTTAAGCTGAGGGCGGAATTCGAAAAGGAGACTAAAGACAGGCGCCAGGAATTGATAGTCCTGGAGAAAAGGCTCCTTCAGAAAGAAGAGAACCTTGACAGAAAAGTCGATATAATCGACAGAAAAGAAAAAGATATAGAAAGGCGCGAACATTCGCTTGTCGACAGGGAAAAACAGATGTCGTCCAGGGAGAAGGAGCTGGAACATCTGCTCCAGGAAGAGCGGGCGAAACTTCAGAGTATTTCAGGCATGACGCGCGAAGAGGCAAAACAGCTTCTCCTGAAAAGGCTCGAAGATGAAGTTAAACAGGAAGCGGCGCTGTTTATTAAAAGATCAGAGGAAGAGGCAAAGGAAAAGGCAGACAAGGAAGCCCGAAAGATAATAGGCCTTGCGATACAGAGATGCGCCGCGGACCATGCGGTTGAAACGACGGTCAGCGTGGTTAACCTGCCGAGCGATGAGATGAAGGGCAGGATAATAGGCCGCGAAGGCAGGAATATACGCGCGCTCGAGATCGCCACGGGCATAGACGTCATAATAGACGATACTCCGGAGGCCGTTATACTGTCGGGGTTCGATCCGATAAAAAGAGAGATAGCGAAATTGGCGCTGGAACGCCTGATACAGGACGGCAGGATCCATCCGGGCAGAATAGAAGAAGTCGTGGAGAAGGTTAAGAAAGAGATGGAAAATTCCATCAGGGAAGAAGGGGAGAAGGCGCTCTTTGATACCGGCCTTCACGGACTGCATCCCGAAATAATAAAGCTTCTCGGGAGATTAAAATACAGGACGAGCTACGGCCAGAACGTTCTGCAGCATTCAAAAGAAGTCGCGTATCTTATGGGCGTCATGGCGAGCGAATTGAAACTCGATTTCAATCTGGCAAAACGGATAGGCCTTCTGCACGATATAGGTAAAGCCGTCAGCCATGAAGTTGAGGGGACGCATTCTAAACTCGGTGCCGATCTTGCCAGAAAGTACGGTGAGTCGGAAAATATATGTCATGCTATAGAGGCGCACCATCAGGATATAGAGCCTAAGACGCTCCTTGCGGTGTTGGCGCAGGCGGCAGACGCGATAAGCGCGTCGAGGCCAGGTGCCAGGCGCGAGACGCTTGAGACTTACGTTAAGAGGCTGGAGAAACTCGAGGCCATAGCCGACTCGTTCAAGGGTGTCGCGAAAGCTTACGCGATACAGGCGGGCCGCGAAATAAGGGTAATGGTCCAGCCGGAAAAGATAACGGATGCCCAGGCGGCTGTCATGGCAAGGGATATCACCAAGAAGATAGAAGAGGGGCTGGAGTATCCGGGCCAGATAAAGGTAACAGTGATCCGGGAAACAAGAGCGGTCGAGTACGCGAAGTAAAAAAATGACAGGCAAAGGATCTATATGAATATATTATTCATCGGCGATGTCGTGGGAGAGCCCGGCAGGAGAGCGATCAAAGAGCTCGTCCCGAAAATAAAGAAAAGAAACGACATAGAATTCGTCATAGCCAACGGCGAGAATATCGCCGGCGGCAGCGGCATCACTCCTGCGCTGGCTGATGAGCTTTTTTCTTACGGCGTGGATGTCCTTACTTCCGGTGATCATATCTGGAAAAGAAAAGAGGTCATCGAAAAGATAGAATCGGACAAAAGGCTTTTAAGGCCCGCGAATTATCCTTCCGGCGCGCCCGGGTTCGGTTCCGTTGTTATCGAATCGGAATCCGGCACGAGCGTAGGGGTCGTTAACCTGATCGGGCGCGTATTCATGCAGGCCCTCGAATGCCCTTTCCGTGTCGCGAAAGAGGAGATTGACAGGATCAAGAATAAAGCCAGGGTAATAATCGTCGATATGCATGCTGAAGCGACGAGCGAAAAGATAGCGCTCGGCTGGTACCTCGACGGGAGGGCGTCGGCGGTGTTCGGCACACACACCCATGTACAGACGGCCGACGAGGAGATTCTGCCGGGCGGTACCGGTTATATCACCGACATCGGCATGAGCGGCTCGTTCAACTCGGTGATC
>JAKLDX010000005.1 GCA_022703295.1 Candidatus Omnitrophota bacterium | reverse complement strand
TCATCCTGAAATTCAGCTGGTGGGATAAACTTAAAGACTGACAAACAGAGAATCACAGCCAAAACACTCCGGTACCTCCGGGACTGAATGATGAATAAAACTCCAAGACTGACCTGACTATGAAATACGGATATTTTGACGATAAACATAGAGAGTTCGTTATAACCAGGCCCGACACGCCTACGCCGTGGATAAATTATCTGGGGTGCGACGAATACTGCGCGCTTATATCCAATACGGCGGGTGGTTACAGTTTTCATCGTGATCCGAAAGACAGAAGAATTACAAGATACAGGTATAATAATGTACCGGTTGACAGACCCGGCCGGTATATATACCTTCGTGATCAGGCTTCCGGGGATTACTGGTCTGCGACGTGGCAGCCGGTGTTGAAAACTCAAAACTCAAAGCTCAAAATTCAAAGTTATAATTACGAGTGCCGTCACGGGCTTGGATATACAATTATAAAGTCTAAATACAGCGGCATATCTACCCAAACCACCTATTTTGTCCCGCTCGGCGAGAACCTTGAGTTATGGGCGCTGAAGGTAAGAAACGATACCAAAAAAGCGAGAAGTTTAAAGTTATTCACCTATCTTGAATTCTGCCTGTGGCATGCCGAAATGGACATGACCGATTTCCAGTATACGCTGAATATAGCGAGCGCTGTAAACGAAGGCAACCTGATATTCCACCAGACAGGCTATGCCCCCAAATCGGGACGCTTTGGCCTGGCCTATTTCGGCTCTAATAAAAAGATATCCGGATACGATTGCGACAGGGAGACTTTTCTGGGGCAATATCATTCGGAGTCCAACCCCATTGCGGTGGAAAAAGGAAAGTCATTCAATTCCGTAGGCTCAGGCGGCAACCCGATAGCGAGCGTCTCGCTGAACATTTCTCTTAAGGCCGGAGAGGAAAAAGACATTATATTCATCCTTGGCGCTGCCGAGACCAAGGAAGAGGCCGGAGATATTTATAAAAAGTACCTTGACGAGAAAGCGGTCTATAAAAAACTGGAAGACCTTAAATGTTATTGGGCTGACTATCTAGGCCGATACCAGGCAAATACGCCGGATACGGACGTCAATTCAATGGTCAATATATGGAACCAGTACCAGTGCCGGACGACATTCAACTGGGCCAGGTTCGCTTCTTATTATGAGTCCGGGATAGGCAGGGGGATGGGATTCCGCGATTCAAACCAGGATACCCTGGGCGTCGTGCATGTGATACCGGACAGGGTGAAGGCTAGAATAAAGGAGCTGGCGCAAAATCAGTTCAGGAACGGTTCCTCGTATCATAAATTTTTTCCGCTTACGAAAACCGGGGAAAAAGGCGGCTATTCGGACGACCCCCTGTGGCTCATAATGGCGACGGCCGCGTATATAAAAGAAACCGGAGATATGGCCTTTCTGGATGAGAAAGTGAAATTCATTGACGGAGAGGCCGCTTCCGTATACGACCACATGAAGAAGGCGATAGATTTCGTCCTGAGCGAAAAAGGCGCGCAGGGGTTCATAAAGATGCGTTTTGCCGATTGGAACGACTGCCTTAATCTCGGGGCCGACAATGAAGTGGCGGAATCGGCCTGGGTGCCGCTGTTTCTTTACATGGAGATGCGGGAATTTCTGACGATGGCCCGGTTCACGGACAGGACGGAAGATTACGAAAAATATAAGGAGATAGCCGCGGGCATAAAGGATAATTTCAATAAAAAGGCATGGGACGGAAAATGGTTCATAAGAGGCATAGATAAATACGGAGAAGCTGTGGGCTCAGCCAAATCCAAAGAGGGCGGCAATATAGATCTACTGCCGCAGGCCTGGTCCATAATGAGCGGCGTAGCCGGGACCGATAAGGCAACGATGTGCATGGACATGGTGAAGAAACATCTCGATACTAAGTACGGCATAATGCTGATAGATCCGCCATATACGGAATACGACGAGAAACTGGGCGCGGTTACGACGTTCGCGCCCGGGTTGAAAGAGAACGGCGGCATATTCTGCCACGCGAACCCGTGGGCGATGATAGCCGAGGCTATCCTGGGGCGGGGCGATATAGCTTTTAAATATTACAAAGCAATCCTTCCCCCGACAAAAAATAAAATGGCGGATATCCATCTTACCGAAGGATATATTTATTCTCAGTTCATAACAGGTAAGCATAACGCGAATTTCGGCCGCGCTAGAAATTCATGGCTTACGGGCAGCGCCGCATGGAACTTCGTCGCGATCGCGGAGTATATTCTGGGTGTGCGGGCCGATTATAACGGGCTGGTGATAGATCCGTGCATTCCGAAGAGTTGGAAATCATTTACGGTCAAAAGGGTGTTCAGGGGAGCGACTTACGAAATAAGCGTAACCAATCCCAGGGGTGTAAATAAGGGCGTCAAGTCTATTGTAGTGGACGGGCTTGAAGTGGAGGGGAATGTGGTTCCCGTTTTTAAGGATAAGAGAGTCCACAAGGTCGAAGTAGTTATGGATTTAAACAGAAAGGAGCAGCAACAGCAATGGCAGACTTACCATTCATATCAATCATCAATCCTATAAGGAATGTCGAGAGGACACTTGAGACGAATTTGAGGTACCTGATAGACATAGATTATCCGAAAGACAAGATGGAGATAGTTTTCGGGGACGGCGGTTCAACGGACAAGACAGTTGATATCATAAGGGAGTGGCAGAAAAAATACGAACTTATAAAACTGGTTATAGTCCCGAATTCGAAATCTCCGGGTGAGGCGAGGAACGCCGCCCTTAAAATGGCGAAGGGGGATTACATACTGTTCACGGACGGCGACTGCGCGCCGAGAAAAGACTGGGCGAAAAAGATGCTTGAGCCTTTCATGAGAGACTCCTCGATAGGCATGGTCGGCGGAGAGATACACACGCTCAGGACAGACCCGAATAACGACGTCGAAGCTTATTGCGAGCAGACGAAGTTCCTCATGGTTGCCGGCAGATGCCTGATGACCAAGGAGGGGTATTATCCGACAATAGAAAAAGACCTGCCGCACGAAGTCAACGGCAACATTCACAGCCCGTTTTTCGCGACCGCTAATGCGGCTGTCAGCAAGAAGGCGGCCGACGCGATCGGCAGAGAATTCTGGCATGAGATAACGAGCGAGGACGTGGACTTTAGTTTACGCATACTCAAGAAAGGCTTCAAGCTTTATTATATGCCGTCAGCCATAGTCGATCACATGCACCGTGTGACGCTGCAGGCTTACTGCAAGCAGCTTTTCGGATACGGTTTCGGCCATCCGCTCGCGGTACTGAAACACGCCAAAAAAGTCATAGAGATACAATTTCAATACACGCCTAAATATATTACGTTCGTGATCCCTTTTCCGATCAGGGGCATCATATACATAGGCGATTACCATTTCATGCATCTATTCGGGCTGGCATTCGTGATAAACCTGATACAGACCATAGTTACGCACAATCTGACGCCGTGGCTGTTCGTATGGTTAGCGCTGAGTGTTTTCTTCAAATTCAGATATTTCAAGCCGATGTTCAAGCTGACTCCCCGCAGCAAAATATTGACGCGGTGCTGGGTAAGATATGTCTCTAACTGGGCGCTTATGAAGGGCGGATTCAAGGGCGGCAAGACATTCGGCGTAATATACCTGGAATCGAGCTGGTAGGCTGTGCCAAACTAAAAGGGGTGGACTATGGCTTTACGTGAAGGCGCGTTAAGGAACGAACGCTTTACCGAAAAGGAGCGCAGGAATCTAGCCATACTCGATATCATAAGAAGGAATAGGGAGGTTTCCCGCGCCGAGATATCCAAGATCACGCACCTTAACATAGTCACGATTTCCAACTACATAGACGATTACGTCAATAAAGGCCTTGTGCTGGAGAAGGGGTTTGACGTGTCTACCGGCGGCCGGCGGCCGGAACTTTTAGAGCTCAACGCCAAATACGGGTACTACATAGGCATAGACCTGGGGTCTCCTCATATAACCGACGATACTTGCATAGTGGGCGTAATGGTCGATAGCTACGGCAGGACCGTAGTTAAGGTAAAGGTGAAGAAGGAAGAGGAGCCGCAGGAGAAATTCGTAGAAAGGATAGTAGGGATAGTCCGCGATATAATCGCAAAATCTAAAGTGCCGAAAGAAAAGATCAGGGGGTTGGGCATAGGTATATGGGGCGTCCTGGACAGGTATAAAGGGACGGTCAGGTATGCGGTTGAAAAAGGTACGATGTTCAGTTATACCACCCTGCAATCAATGTTAGAAAGAGATTTTGATATACATACTCTGGTTGAACACGATGCCACCGCGGGAGCCCTGGGAGAGAAATGGATGGGGTTGGGATTGAGCACCGATGCCGAGAACATAATATATATGTGTTCCGATTCAAGCTGCGGCCTTATATTGAACGGGGAGCTTTATTATGGCGCGTCGAAGAGCGCGGGAGAACTGAATATCAATCCTCCGGCGCCGAATTTATCGGACCCGAACTGCTGGGCCAAATATGATTACGGGTGCGGCTTCCGGTCAAGAGGCATAGACCTGGGCATCTCCGCGAAGGCAAAGGCTTATTTGAGCAAAAATGGCGCGGTCAAATCAAAAATTCTCGATTTTGCAGACGGTAAGGCGGACAGGATAACCATGACATCGGTCATAGAGGCAAGCAAGGTGGGCGATAAGCTTGCGTCAGACCTTCTTATTGAAGCGGGGGATTATCTCGGCGCAAAAATAGCTTTTCTGGTGAACTTGTTCAATCCCGACGCGGTTGTTATCGGCAGGGGGATAGAGAAGTGCGGGGACGTCTTCCTGGACTCCGTAAGAAACAGCGTAAGGAAATGGGCCTATGAAGAGTCACTTAAGATAGCGCGCATAGTCCCTACAAGTCTTAGCGAGGATTCTATAGCGTGCGGAGCGGCCGCGCTTGTCATGCAGCAAATTTTCGCGAAGATATAAAGTCAGGTAGTCGGACAAGGGGTGTAGGCGTTGAGACGAGGGGTATAGGAAAAAAGATGAAAAAGATATTAGTGTTGTTTATTATTTGCTGTTTATTCTTTTCCGGATGCGGGGATAGCGGAGCCGGGAAAAGGGATGCCGGCGGCAAGAACGCCGGAATAGTCATGTGGCTTATAGGTTCCGAGGGCCAGGCGCTGACGATAAGGGAGCTTGCCAAAGATTTTTACAAAAAGACCGGGATAAATGTGAAATGCGATGCCATCTCCTGGGGCGATGCGCATTCCAAATATCTCACTTCTATAGCCGGCGGTGTCGCGCCGGATATAGGGACGATGGGGCTTACCTGGGGCGCCGAATTCGGCAGCCTCGGCGCTATGATAGATTTAAAAAAAGAATACGCATCGGACGTGGCTTCCATAAAGGAAGAGGTATTCGCCGGGTTGTGGAATTCGATAGAATATAACGGTAAGGCATACGGGATACCTTTCGATATGACCGAGTATATATTGTATTACCGGAGCGACATAATACCTAAAGCGCCGCAAAACTGGGATGAGCTGACAAAAGTTCTTATAGATTTGAATAAGAACGGCAAGGGTATGATATTCGATTGGGGGTCTTTGAACTGGATAGGGTATTCGCCTTTCTTGTGGCAGGCAGGCGGCGATTATTATAACCGGGATTATACGGCGGTTACGGTAAATTCGCCTCAGGCCGTCCGGGCAATGAAATTTTTTGCTGAGCTTTACAGGAAATATAATGTGCCAAAGACCAAGATACCGCTGGAGCAGGGCATGAGGACCGGCGATTTTCCCTTGGCGATATCGGGCAACTGGAAGATAGATGACCTGAGGTTGTTAGCGCCGGAGATAGCGGGTAAATGGGAGATCGCCACTCTTCCTAAAGGGCCTACCGGTAAGAATACCGCCTTCATAGGCGGGAGGATAGTCGGGATATTCAGCCAGTCAAAACATAAAGAAGAGGCATGGCAGTTTATTAAGTATTTATTTACCCCTGAGGTGCAATCGAAGCTTTACGAGGCCTCTATAGCAAAACAGGATGCGTATTTACCGCCTAACAAGAAGACCTGGGACCTGTTGAAAATGGATACCAGGCTCAAGAATGTCCTTGTGGAGCAGGCGAACGACTCAAAAGGGCCTCCCGCGGTGGCCAATTGGGACTCAAGCGCGAAATATGTGGATGAGGCTATACAGAAAGTCATACTGCAGAATTCGGATCCTCAAAAGGAACTTGATACGGCAAGGTCCGAGCTGGAACGCCTTTTGAAGAAATAACTATAATCTTTTGACAAAATATTAATATATGGGTATACTTGTATCTAAAATACAAAAGCGGAGGATAAGAATGCGGAAAATAGCGCTATCGATAGCGTTATCTTTTATGCTTATATCCATAGTTTTCATTCAGAACGCATTTGCCGGCGCTTGGACAGTGCCGAAATACAAGGTATACGGCGAACAGTACCTGAAATGGAACTGGGCGAAAGATAGCTTCAACGAATCGGGAGATTTTACCTCCAGCGGCGACCATGTAAAGAATTTCCGAAGCTGGGAATTCGTAATGGAAGAGAAGATGGAGTACGGTATCACCGATTGGCTGAATTTTTTATTCGGCCTGGAATCTAAGGAATCCCATTACAAGGAATATGACAGGCCCAGGAGCTGGGGAAGTTATGTTAAGAAGAATCACGGCATAACTAACGTTAAGCTGGGCGGCAAATGGCGTCTTATAGACAAGCCGGTCGTCCTGAGCACGCAGGGAAGATTTTTCATATATCCGGGTTACGGCGTGAATCACGGTGAAAGAAATGATTTTTCCAATCAGCCGATGATAGGACATGGCGATAGCGCCTACGAACAGAGGGTCCTGATAGGCAAAACATTCGATCTTCCGATAAAGTATAAGATACCGTGCTACTTCGGTGCCGAGACGGGTTATCGCTGGAGAAACGCCCACGTCTGCAATGACATACCTTATTTTTTCGAATGCGGATTCTGGCCGGTCTCGTGGTTTTTGGTTAAGACAGAGATAGACGGTTACAAATGCCATGCCGGAACAGGCAGCATAAAAGAAAGCTACGGCATATGGCGTATAGGCGGCGTCTGGCAGGTATTCGGCGGTGACAGCGTTCTGAGGCAGGGCAATAAGATGTTCAACCTGGAATTTCAGTATGGCATGACGTTGTGGGGCAAAAATACCACCAGATACCAGGAATGGGTCCTGAAGGTACAAACGCAATTTTAAAAAGGGAATAATGGGGTTATTTAAAAAGGAGAGGAAGAAGTTCGGGGAGATCCTGATAGATAAAGGCCTCGCCACAAAAAAAGATATAGAAGAAGCCCTTAGATTACAGAAAGAGATATTCGACACTAAGCAGATACAGAAAAAGATAGGCGCCATTTTGCTCGAAAAAGGCGTGATCGAACTTGAGGATATAGACAAAGTGCTGGCGGAGCAGGGAAGCGGAGAGGGTTTCTTCCTCAAAGGGATCATTTATTCCCTTTTTCACTCAAAGCAGCCTAAATAGGAGTTGAAAAGAATATGTGGGCGTTGAAAATAAGGATGTATTTACTCGTAGGTATTCTGTTCGCGATAATCTATGCCGTTATATCGATGGTAAGCTACTGGCTCGGCATAGGCAATTTTTATTTTTACCTGGGCCTTTCGATAGTCATGATGTTCATCCAGTACATGATCGGGCCGAAGATAATCGAATGGTCGATGCGAGTCCGGTATCTTAAACCGGGAGAAAACCAGAAGCTGCAAACGATGGTCCATTCGCTTTCGCAGATGGCAGGCCTGCCTACGCCCAGAATAGGGATCGCGCAAATTTCCGTACCTAACGCCTTCGCTTTCGGCCGCAGCATAAAGGACGGAAGGATATGCGTGACGCAAGGCATACTGAACCTACTGGACGATAACGAGCTCAGGGCCGTCCTCGGCCATGAGATGAGCCACATAAAGAACAGGGATGTGCTCACGATAACACTACTCTCCGTGATACCGGTCATCCTGTACAGGATAGCGTGGCAATTTTTGTTTTTTGGCGGCGACAGGCGGGACAGGCAGACCAACACGGCCCTCATAGGCCTGGCGGCATTTATCTTTTACTTTGTAACTAATCTCCTTGTTCTTTACGCCTCAAGAGTCAGGGAATATTTTGCCGATAAAGGCTCGGTGGACCTGGGCAATAAGCCGTCCGCGCTGGCCTCCGCGCTTTACAAATTGGTGTACGGTTCGGCGGTCCTGCCCAAGGAAGCGATCAAGGATGTCGAAGGTATGAAGGCATTCTTCGCCAATGACCCGTCGCGCGCCCTCTCGGAGCTGAAAGACCTAAAGGACCTGGACCTGGATAGGAACGGCGAGATATCGCCTCAGGAACTGGCAACGCTTAATTCGAAGGTTGTAAAACTTGGCTTCGGCGACAAGCTCCTCGAGCTTATGAGCACGCATCCTAATATGCTCAAGAGGATAAAGCGCCTGAGTCAGTGGGGCATGGCAAATTGAAATTCAATTTCGAAGCGACCGGCATAGGCAGCGTCCCTTTCACGGATCCAAAAAAAGCCTGCCGCATAATATTCGATAACCTCAAAAATATCCCTTTCTGGCCGCAACTACCGAAGAAGTCATACCTCGAGAATATGTATGTCCAGTTCGCGGAGAAGTTCCCCGGGCTTGTCGTAGACGAAGCCGATAAAAATGTATATGTGGACACTACCGGTGTGGCCGAGACCATCGAAGAGTTCTACGGCAAATACATCGAAGGAGACCTTGAATTTTTCTCAATCTCTCGCAGCCATGCGGAAGGGTTGTATGAATTCCTGGAATGCCTGGAGAATTCCGGTCAGAAGTTCAATTTTCTGAAAGGCCAGACGACGGGCCCCATAAGCTTCGCCCTCACCGTAACGGACCAGAACAAAAAATCCGTAATTTACGATAAGGACCTCTTCGAAGTACTGACCAAGATGCTCGTTATGCGTTCGAGGTGGCAGATCAGGAAATTGAAGAAATACGCGCCGAACGTCGTCTTTTTTATAGATGAACCTTACCTTGTCTCGATAGGTTCAAGTTTTGTAAATATCAACATCGAAGAGGCGTTCAAAAAGCTGGACGAGCTCATCAGCGCCGTAAAAAAAGAGGGCGCGCTTTGCGGCATACACTGCTGCGGCAACACCGACTGGTCGCTCCTTTTAAAAAGAGATATTGACATAATAAATTTCGACGCTTATAATTTCGGGAAAGAGTTCTCGCTCTACGCCGCCGACATAAAAAATTACGTTAACAGGGGCGGGACGATAGCCTGGGGCATAGTGCCGAGTTCGGACTTGATCGATAAAGAGAGTAAAAATACGCTTGCGGATAAACTAGATACCGCGGCCGGACTATTGAAGGATAAAGGCGTTAAGATAGAAGACATATCGTCCATAATTACACCGAGTTGCGGCCTGGGAACCCTTGATGAGCAAAAAGCGGAAAAGATCCTGGAAGCAGCCGAGAAATTATCGGTAAAATTGCGCCGTTAGCAGGAGAATGCAGTGGATGAAAAAAATATAACAGCGAAAACCCACGAGACAGCGCCCGTGAAGAACTTCATAGGGTTGGAGGAAGAATACGCGACGCTGAAGAAGTCTAAGGCCGTGATACTGCAAGTTCCCTATGATAAGACTACCACTTATATCAAAGGCACCGGGAACGGACCCGCGGCCGTAATAGACGCATCCAGGTATATGGAGCGCTACGATGACGAGCTGAACCAGGAGACGTTCAAGATTGGCATCCATACAGCGGAGCCGCTGTCCGTAGAAGATCTTTCTTCGGAGGAAATGATAGCAAAAGTTTATACGTCGTTGGCGGAGCTGCTGAAATCGAATAAATTTCCGGTAATGCTGGGCGGCGAACACTCGGTTTCGATCGGGGCTGTAAAGGCTTTCAAGGAAACCTATCCCAATCTTTCGGTTTTGCAGCTCGATGCCCATTATGACATGAGGGATGAATTTTTCGGGTCTAAATACAACCATGGTTGCGTGGCCCGCAGGATATCCGAGATATGCCCGATCGTGCAAGTGGGGGTCAGGAGCCTTTCGAAAGAAGAGAAAGATTTTCTGACGGCGCAGGGCAATAGCGGCAGGATCAAAACATTCGATGTGTATGATATACTGGAGACGCCCATGTGGAAGGATAAGGTCTCCAACGCCTTAAGCGAAAATGTCTACATAACCATAGACCTCGATGTGTTCGACCCCTGCATAGCCCCGGCCGTCGGTACGCCGGAGCCGGGCGGCATAGGGTGGTATGAGGTGCTGGATCTTTTGCGGGAAGTGGCGAAAGATAAGAAAATAGTCGGCTTTGATGTCGTGGAACTTTGTCCGATAAAAGGCCAGGTGGCGTCGGATTTCCTTGCCGCGAAACTGCTTTACAGGTTATTGGGTTACGTATTTTCCGCCAAAAAATGAGGTGATGTTCAGATGCTGCTTGTTCCCAGAAAAAATCTGCTTGTCCCGAAGAAATTATTTTTTACAAAAGGCGTCGGGACCCATAAAGCGGAACTGAGAAGTTTCGAGCTTGCGCTTCGCGATGCCGGGATAGAAAAGTGCAACCTTGTTCACGTCTCCAGCATACTTCCTCCGGAATGCAAGGTCATATCCAGGAACGAAGGCTTAAAAGAGCTCTACCCGGGCATGATAACTTTTGCGGTCATGTCGAGATGTTCCGGCAATGAGCCGCACCGCCTTATAGCTGCGAGCATAGGTTGCGCGGTTCCGGCAGACCCGCACGCCTACGGATATCTTAGCGAGCATCATGCGTTCGGGCAGAACGAAAAGGTCGCCGGTGACCTGGCAGAAGACCTCGCCGTAGAAATGTTGGCATCTACGCTCGGACTGGAATTTGACGAGGATAAGTCATGGGACGAGAATAAGGCCATATACCACTTAAGCGATAAGATAGTCCGTACCTCCAATACTACGCAATCCGCCGTGATAGGCCCGGAAGGCAATTACTCATCTGTCATCTCCGCCGCAGTGTTCCTGTTCTAAATTTTTCGCTTCCTTCAATGATAATCCCCTCTCGGGGTGGG
The DNA here is from genome assembly GCA_022703295.1 of Candidatus Omnitrophota bacterium. Lineage (GTDB taxonomy): Bacteria > Omnitrophota > Gorgyraeia > 2-01-FULL-45-10 > 2-01-FULL-45-10 > JAKLDX01. Next base: position 9,916 of record JAKLDX010000005.1, on the reverse strand, counting down.
TGTCTTGCGCCGAACGCAAAATTTTCGGCCATGCGAAAATTTTGCTCGATAAAATTTCTCGTACGCTGCCTCGAACTTTTAACGTCGTCGCTCAACACCCACACCCGCGAGGGACCCCTCTAGTAATAAGCAAAAAATTTCTCCTTTGCGCGCTGGGTATTTGATATAATATTACCCTATATGATACATAAAATAAGGCTACCGTTTAAGGTGAAAAAGCCTATTTTGGCCTGTGGGACGGATATGAAGGGTGCTTTTGCGCTGGCGAAGGGGAATGAGGCTTTTTTGGTTGATGGTTTCGGGGACTTAAGCCAGCTTGCCAACTTTACAGAGTACTCAAAAAGCATAAAATATTATGTAAAAAAACTGAAAATAGACCCCAGGATAGTAACCTGCGATATGCATCAGGGGTACCTGTCAACGCATTTCGTGCAGGATCTCAGGCTTGTCGGGCACGGCCTGTATCTTTGCAGAACACAGCATCACGAGGCGCACGTAGCCGGCACAATGGCCGATAATAACATAAAGGCCGATGTAATAGGGGTGGCTTTTGACGGTACGGGCCTTGGGATGGACGAAAATATCTGGGGCGGCGAATTCTTTGTGGGCAATATCAAGGATTTTAAGAGGGCCGCCCACATTAAATATATGCCGATGCCCGGAGGCGAGATCGCTATAAGAAAGCCGTGGCGCATGGCCGCATCTTATCTTTATAATATTTTCGGCGAAGAGTTCCTGAATTTCAACCTGGATTTCGTAAAAGGTATAAACAAAAAAAAATGGGCTGTATTAAAAAAGATGATAGATAGAAAGCTCAATTCTCCGCTCACATCGAGCGTCGGCAGGCTTTTTGACGCTGCCGGAAGTATCATATTACCGCGAAACTGCATTGCGGCAGAGGCCGAACTTCCTCGTGAGCTTGAAAGCATGTGCATAAAAACTTGCCGCGGCAAATATGGTTTCAGCATAAATTCCCGGAACGGGGCGCTGGAGATAGATTGCGGCAAGGCAATAAAAGGCGTTGTGCTCGATCTCTCTAATGGCGTTTCGAAGTTCGAGATTGCGACAAAATTTCATAACACTGTTGCGGATATCATACTGAAGACATCTGTCATCCTGAGAAAGAAATTCAGAATCGACAAGGTAGTGCTTAGCGGAGGAGTGTTTCAGAATGAATTTTTGACTTCTCGGGCTAAAAAATTACTTGAGATCGAAGGGTTCGAAGTTTATTCAAGCATCAATATACCAGTAAGCGACGCCGGCATACCGGTGGGGCAGGTGGCTATTGCCAATATGAGGGCGACATGTGTTTAGGCATACCGATGAGGCTTGTTAAAATAAACGGCGATGAAGGCATGGCCGAATCAGGAGGACTCAAGCGCGCGGCGAACCTCTCACTTTTAAAGGACGCCAGGGTTGGCGACTATATCTTGATTCATGCCGGATTTGCCATAGAAAAGCTCAAAACGGAAGAGGCGCGCAAGACGCTGAAGGCACTCAGGGAGATAGGAGCATAAATTTTTTCGTCTTTGAGCGGAGGCGTTTACTTTTGCGGCCGCCTTTCGCTTGCCGCAAATTGCATTGGGCATGCAATTTGCTGTCCAAAATTTCGATGGCCAATGAACCTGCAGACCCGTTATCTATGGTGCAGTTTCATTGTCCTTTTTAGATCGCCCAATGTATCGAAATTTTGAAGAGTCGCTCCAGGCGGACCACAAAAGTTCCGCCTATGCAAGTAAGCGAAAAAATTTCTGAAGGAAAGATATGAAATACATCGATGAGTTTCGGGACAGGAAGTTGATCGGGAAGGTTGCGCGGCAGATACGTGAGGCCGTGAAACCCCGCCGCGCATGCCGCTTCATGGAAGTTTGCGGCACGCATACGATGAGCATATTCAGGTTCGGGCTGAAAGAAATACTGCCGGGCAATATAACTCTCATATCCGGCCCGGGCTGCCCCGTCTGCGTTACTCCGAACGCTTTTTTAGATAAGGCTATCGCTCTAGCCGGTATGAAAGGCGTCATCGTGACGACATTCGGCGATATGCTCCGGGTGCCCGGATCTTATTCGACTCTGGAAAAAGAGAAAGCAAAATTCAATTCGGTAAGGATGGTATATTCGACCGACGATGCCCTGGATATGGCAAGGCGCAATCCGGATAAAGAGGTGGTGTTCATCGGGATAGGTTTTGAAACGACTTCGCCCACGGTTGCGCGGTCGATCCTGACTGCCGGAAAAGAAAAGATAAAAAATTATTCGGTGCTTTGCGGCCACAAAACAATGCCCCAGGCCCTGCGCGCATTGTTGGACGATAAAAAAATAGGTATAGACGGCCTTCTGTTGCCCGGCCATGTCAGCGCCATAATAGGCGTAAAGCCTTACGAATTTCTGGTGAAAGATAAAAGCAAAGGGTGTATTATAGCCGGATTCGAACCGCTCGATATAATGCAGGCTATCCTGATGCTCGTCAAGCAAAAGGGGCCTAAGCTGGAAGTGCAATATACGCGCGTCATAGAAAAAAACGGCAACCCGCTCGCCAGAAAAGCGATCGGCGAAGTTTTTCAAAAAGCGGATTCGGAGTGGAGGGGCCTAGGCATTGTTAAAGATAGCGGATTGGAGATAAATAAAAAATATTCTTTTTTTGACGCTGAAAAAAGGTTTAAATTGAATGTGAAGCCGCCGAAAGAAAATAAAAATTGCATCTGCGGCGATGTCCTTAAGGGGATAAAGACGCCCGAAGACTGCCGTTTATTCGGCAAGGCATGCGCTCCGGAACATCCTGTAGGCGCCTGCATGGTGTCAGGCGAAGGTTCGTGCGCGGCATACTATAAATATAAGGCCAGGGTATATGCATAAGATAACACTGTCCCACGGAAGCGGTGGGAAACTGATGCACCAACTGATAGATTCCGTCTTCATGAAAGAACTGGATAACAAGACCCTGAATCAGAAAAAAGACTCCGCGATACTTACGATCGGCAGGAAAAAACTCGCTTTTACCACGGACTCTTATGTCGTTAAGCCGATATTTTTCCCGGGAGGCGATATAGGCAGTATGGCAGTTTACGGGACTGTGAATGACCTGTCTGTATGCGGCGCCAAGCCTTTATTTATCTCGCTTGGTCTCATAATAGAAGAGGGGCTGGACAAAAGTATACTGGAAAAGATAATAAAATCAATAAAGCTGGCAGCTAAGAGATCTGGCGTTGAAGTCGTCACCGGAGACACGAAAGTAGTGGAAAAAGGGTCCTGTGATAAGATATTTGTCAATACGAGCGGCATAGGAGAGGTGTATTACAGGAACCTCGCGGTCGAAAATATAAGGCCGGGCGACTCTGTGATAGTGAGCGGCGGGATAGGCGAACATTCCATAAGTGTTTTATCAAAAAGGGAGGGGATAGCTTTCGGGACAGAAGTTAAAAGCGATTCTGCGCCTCTGAACGGGATGATAAATAGATTATTAAGCTCTTCTGGCGGGGTAAAATTCATGAGAGACCCGACGAGGGGAGGGCTTGCGACCACGCTGAATGAAATAGTAAGGTCCCGGCGATTCGGGATCGCGGTGAATGAGGAAGATGTGCCGGTGACTAGGGGGGTAAGGCAGGCATGCGAATTGCTTGGCTTCGACCCGCTTTATCTGGCCTGTGAGGGCAGGGTGATAGTCATTGTATCCTCAAAGAGCGCCGGAAAAGTGTTGTCGGTGATGCGCAAAGACCCTAACGGTAAAGGTTCCAGGATAATAGGAGAGGTCTGCGGCGAGAACAAAGGGTTCGTGTACCTTAATACAACAAGCGGCGGAAGGCGTATATTGGAGATGCTTTCCGGCGATCAGCTGCCGCGTATCTGCTAAAGCCATATGTTTAAAGAGAGATCATACAGGGGATGGGTGCAGAGCGATGACCTCGTTTCGTTTGAGGTCAAAGAGAGGGAGACGGACCTTTTTATACTGGCCGGAAGAGTGCTGGAAAAACAGGCTCGCGAGTCCATATTAAGTAACAGGGCCGATATCGAGCTGTATATAAAAAAACACCCGGATTTTTATGACGCGCTGGATCCTATATTGCCGGCAGATAAGGCGCCCGACATAATAAATTTCATGTGCGACGCATCATGGAAGGCCGGAGTCGGGCCGATGGCCTCTGTGGCCGGAGCGGTCGCCGAATTCGTAGGCAGAGACTTATCTGCGTTCTCGAACGAGATCGTGGTGGAGAACGGCGGCGATATTTTTATCAGAAGCGCCAAAAAAAGGATAGTCGGCATATACGCAGGCGATAATTCTCCGTTCACGGGCAAGATAGCGATAGAGGTAGGCCCGAGCGAAAATGGTATCGGCGTTTGTACTTCCAGCGGCACGGTCAGCCATTCTTTGAGTTTCGGGCGAGCCGACGCGGCTCTGATAATCTCGGATAATACCGCGCTCGCGGATGCCGTTGCGACGCTGGCGGGCAATGCCGTTAAGAGCGCCGCCGACATAGAAGAAGGGATATCATTGGCGAAGTCTGTTTCAGGAATCAGGGGAGTTCTGATTATAGCCGGAGATAAAATGGGAAGCTGGGGAGAGATAAAACTGGTATGAGACAAACTTAAAACTTAGAACTAAAAACTCAAAGCTTTGGCGTCCTTCGGACCTGGATTTTAGTTTTAAGTTTTGAGTTATAGTTTTGAGATTTGAGTTTTGAGATTTTAGTTAAAAAGGAGGTTTTATGGTCTCAAAGAGGATAGTTCTGACATTTCCGCATAAATTGCTGGATCAGCCGATAGCGTATAAACTTGTGAAAGATTTTGACCTCACCTTTAACATATTGCAGGCAAAGATAACTCCCAAAGAAGAGGGGCTTATGGTGCTTGAATTAAAGGGGAAGAAGGAGAATTACGCCGAAGGGGTAAAGTATCTCACTTCCCTGGGCGTGAAGATCCAGCCGCTAAGCCAGGATGTGACAAGGGATGAGTCAAGATGTACGCACTGCGGGGCATGTATCGCGATATGCCCCACGGGGGCTTTATATATAGACAAAAAGAGCATGAAGGTCATCTTTGATTCGGATAAATGCATAGCCTGTGAGCTCTGCGTGAAAGCATGCCCGCCGAGGGCCATGGTAGTAAAGTTCTGACTTGACTTGAGAAACCGAAGAGCTTAGAATGTTATTTCCAATCTTTTAACAGATTATGACGGAAAAAATCTACACAATAACAAAAAAGAACCTCTTTGACCTGTTCGGCAGGTTATCCGGCACGCATAGGGTTATCGTCCCGTATGAAAAAGGCGAGAACTTTCATTTTGCCGATTTCGACCCCAAGAAGGAAGATTCAATAGAATTGGGGGGTATACGGCAGAGCCAGCCTCTTAAATCTTTCATAAACCCTCCGCGGGAAGGCATGCTGAGCGTCCATAATGAAGGCTCTAAGCCTGTCATAATAGCGGGAGTGAAAGGGTGCGACCTCAGCAGCCTGATGCTGCAGGATTTTGTATTTTTACAGGGCGATTACGAGGACCCTTTTTACTCTAAGGGCAGGTCCGGCACGATGCTCATAGGGAACGACTGCACCTACGCTAAAGAGACATGTTTTTGCATCGCCATGGACGGCGCGCCGTACCCTAAGAAATATTTCGACATGAACTTGTCGCGAATGGATGATTATTTCGTTGTCGAAGCGGAGACAGATAAAGGCAATTCCCTCATAAGCTCTTTCAGGATGTTCTTTGCAAAGGCAAGCCGCGCGGATATAGACAAAAGACAATATAACAGGGACAGGGTGTCCGCGCAGATAAAGGATTTCATAAATAAAAGGGGGACTAAGAACACCTCCCAGATAAAAGATGCCGTCATGAAAAATTATAATCTGACGGCGCTCTGGCAGGATTTCGCGTCAACCTGCGTTGAATGCGGCGCATGCAATCTGGCCTGCCCCACGTGCCATTGTTTTCTGCTGTTCGACGAGAGATCGAAAGAAAATTTTAAAAAGAGATACAGGGTATGGGACGCATGCCTTTATAGGACATTCGCCAGGGTGGCCGGAGGCGCTAACCCGAGAAAACACCTGTATGAGAGATTACGCAACAGATTCGAGAAGAAATTCGATTTTTTCCCGAAAGCATTGAACTATTTTGCCTGTACCGGCTGCGGCAGGTGCATAGACGCCTGCCCCGGGAATATCGACTTAAGAGAAGTATTGAAGGGCCTTGTTGACGGAAAATGGAACAAACCGCCCAATGACTGAGATTTGAAGCTTTAGCCTTAAGCTATAAGCTTTAAGCTTACAGCTTATAACTTACAACTTACAGCTTAAAATGAACAACCCATACACATATACAGAAGCAGAAATAGTAGACATAGCCGAAGAGACTGCCAATATAAAGACGTTCAGGCTTAGGCCGAAAAGCCCCATAGCTTTTAAGGCAGGGCAGTTCATGGATGTCACCATCCCCGGGATAGGCGAAGCGCCGTTTACGCCGTCCTCGAATCACAATGTAAAGGATGTGCTGGATTTTACGATAATGAGCGCGGGACGGGTCACTAAGCTGCTTCACCAGATGAAGAAGGGTGATACCGTCGGCCTCAGGGGGCCATACGGGCTCGGCTATCCGCTTGAAAAATTTAAATCCAAGGAAATCTTTATAGTGGGCGGCGGCGTAGGGCTTGCGCCGTTAAGGGCGCTTTTATATGCCCTCTTCAACGAAGTTGATGATTATAAGAAGATAATCCTGAAATACGGGGCCAGGACGCCCAAGGACATAGTTTATAAAACAGAAATAGATTCGTGGAGAAAAAAGGCCAAGCACATAGACATCGAGATCACTACAGATGTCGGCGATGATATATGGAAAGGGCATGTCGGGATAGTTACGACCATACTGAAAGACCTGGATGTTAACATGGAAGAGGCTGTATCTATCGTATGCGGCCCACCGATAATGATGAAGTTCGTCACGTTCAAGTTGCTGGACTTGGGTTTCAGGGACAGCAACATCCATCTGTCGATGGAAAAGAACATGTCCTGCGGCATAGGTAAGTGCGGCCACTGCCGCATAGGGCCTTACTATGCGTGTAAAGACGGCCCGGTATTTACATATGATAAGATAAAAGACTTGCCCAATATTTGGGATTAAAAGCTGAAAGCCAAGATGGCTAAAAAACTACTGATAGACCTGGATACGTGTTCCGAGTGCCAAGAGTGCGGGATGTTGTGCAGTTATATACAGCATCCGGCGAATAACGGCATAACCAGTTTGCGGGAATTTGCCCACTTTGCCATAGTTTGCAGGCGCTGCAGTGATGCGCCGTGCGTGAATTCATGCCCATGGAAAGCGCTGGAGATGCAGGACTATAATATGCTGAAACGTTATATGCTGCGGTGCACGTCCTGCAAGACCTGTTCCAGGGCCTGTCCGTTCGGCGTAATATATCCGGAGACGATACCGTTCGTAGCGACGCGCTGCGATTTTTGCCTCGGGAGGCTTAAGGAATCGGAGTCGCCGATATGTCTCGAATCCTGCACCCACGGCGGTATAAAATACGGCGATTTTGAAGAAAACAAGGAAGATCGGATATTTAAAGCGTCCGACTTCCTTCTTATAAAGACAAGTTATAAATGGGAGCGCATCGAAGAAGCTCCGGCGAAGAAAAAATGAAGGGAAGGTAAAATTTTTCGATACAGTAGAATGTGCTGTGTCGAGTGGTTCGCCACATCACATTCCAACAAGAGGCGAAAAATTTTACGGAAGGAATATAAAAAGAAATGAATAAAGCGGTAGAATACATATTTCTGTTCCTGGTGTTTCCCGGCTTTATATTCTCATCATCCATGGGATTATTCATAGGCTGGATAGACAGGAAGGTCACCGCGCGCCTCCAGTGGAGAAAAGGACCGCCGTGGTACCAGAATTTTATCGATGTAGCCAAACTGCTTTTTTATAAGGAAACCCTGATACCCGAAGGAGTTTCCAGGGTATTTTTCCTGGGGATGCCCGTTATCGCGGCCGCGGGGGCTGCGCTGGTATCCACGATAGTGCTTGTCATAAATGCCAATCCGGCACGCGGATTTATAGGCGACCTGGTGGTGATAGTCTATCTTCTGATGATACCGTCGATATCCCTGATGCTCGGAGGGTTCACTTCGGAGAATTCGCTGGCTTCGCTCGGCGCATCGCGCGAGATGAAGCTTATGTTGTCTTATGAACTGCCGTTCATACTGGCGCTCATCGTCCCGATAATGAAATCGGGGTATGCCATAAGGATAGGAGATATAATAACAAGCCAGAATAACGGCCTTGTGATAGGAAGCTTTTCAGGGGTCCTGTCATTCCTGGTAATGGTATTCTGCATCCAGGCAAAGCTGGGGTTTGTTCCTTTCGACATGGCAGAGGCCGAGACAGAGATAATATCCGGGCCTTATATAGAATATTCGGGAAAGGCCCTTGCTATCTTTAAGCTCGGCAAGGCGATGATGTTATTCATAATACCGGTATTTTTGATAACGCTCTATTTCGGCGGGATAAAATTCAACGCCGAAGGTTTTATAAAGAACATTTTTCAGTACCTGGCCATATTATTTTTAATGATAGTGATCAAGAACACGAACCCGAGGGTGAGGATAGACCACGCGATGAAATTTTTCTGGGGAATAGTTACAATAACGGCTGTAATATCGGTAGTTCTCGCATATATGGGGTATTAAATGGGATTACGGGAAAAGATCCTGGCAAATTCAATATACGTTTTTCACCTGTCCAGCGGGAGCTGCAATAACTGCGACATAGAGATACTGGACTGCCTTACGCCGAGATATGACCTTGAGCGTTTCGGGATAGTGCTCGTCGGGAGCATAAAACATGCCGATGCTATCCTGTGTACCGGATCGGCAAACAGGATGACGATACCGAGGATAAAGAAGCTCTATGATCAGATGCCGAAACCGGGCCTTGTCATCGTATGGGGCTCGTGCGGTTCTTCGAGAGGCCTTTTTAAAGACAGTTACAATACCGGCCAGCCTCTCGATGAGATAATTCCGGTCGATGCCTACATACCCGGGTGTCCGCCTAAGCCGGAAGCTGTCATCGCGGCATTGGTAAAACTTAAAAAGAAGATATTGGAGAGCAAAAGATAATGATGTCAATGGATGATGTTCTGAACGGATTGGGCAATAAGTTCGGCAGCAAGATACTGAAGACGGACAAGAAGAATGCGAAGAGGGCATATGTCGATATCTACCCAAAGGATATAATCGAGGTCACGAGATATTTATTCAAAGAACTGGGTTTGAGGTTCAACATAGCCAGTGCTGTCGATGATTTCGACTGCATAGAGATACTTTATCATTTCTCGCTTGATAGAGCGGGTTTCGTGGTGACTATGCGGGCGATCCTTAAGGATAAGGAATCGCCGCATATAGATTCGATAACGTCGGTGACCAGGTCTGCCTGGTGGATAGAGAGGGAGATACATGAGCTGTTCGGGATCGAGTTCGACGGCAATTCGGACCTGAGGCCGCTCTTGCTGCCCGACGACTGGCCGAAAGGCGTCTATCCGTTAAGGAAGAATTTTGTAGTGCCGAAGAGAGATTCGAGGAAAGCATAATGAGCCATAAAGCGCATATTCCAATAGGCCCTTACCATCCTCTGCAGGAGGAGCCGGAATTCTATAAGCTTGTCGTGGAAGGCGAAAAGGTGGTGGATGTCGATGTGAGGATAGGCTATAACCACCGCGGCATCGAGAAGATATCCGAGTCCAAAAGCTTCGACCAGTCCATATTTATCGTTGAGCGCATCTGCGGTATATGTTCATCGAGCCATCCTATAGCGTGCGTTCAGGCGCTGGAGGATATCGGCGGCATAGCGGTCCCGGAGAGGGCTCTTTATATACGCTCGATAGTCCAGGAACTCGAGAGGCTGCATTCTCATATGTTATGGCTGGGGCTT
>JAKLDX010000049.1 GCA_022703295.1 Candidatus Omnitrophota bacterium | reverse complement strand
GGGAGCATACCTATTTACTGGGGATCCCCTTTGATAGGAAGAGATTTTAACGAAAAAGCATTCCTGAATCTGCATAATTTCTCATCTGAAGAAAATCTGATAGAGGAAATTATAAAAATCGACAAGGATGATTCCTTATATGAAAAGATGCTGCGCGAACCGGTTTTTAATAATAATCAATTCCCCGACTTCTGTCTTCCCGAAAACGTGCTTGGATTCATCGAGAGGAAAATTTTGTAATTTCGCATAACCGCGAACCGAAAATCGCTTGAGGGTTCAAGAGGGGTGTGTTATACTTAATTTTTAAAGTTGACGAGCCGAAGTGGTGGAATGGCATACACGATGGTCTCAAAAACCATTAAGCGCAAGCTTGTGTGGGTTCGACTCCCACCTTCGGCACCACTAAACGCTTTTTGCCTTCGACCCGCCACCAATTAATAGGCAGAGGGGCCTCGAGCCAAAATCGTTTTAAAGGGAAGCGCGGGGTTTCCCTTTAAGAAACCCTTCCTCTGGAGGCGTGAGAAGGGCTTTGCTTAAAAGAAAGCGCCGGGGAGGGGTATGCGCATAGGTGTTCATGTATCGATAGCCGGGCATATTTATGAGTCTCTTGAGCGGGCAAAAGAGCTTGGCTGCAATACGATGCAGATATTCAGCCGTAATCCCAGGGGGTGGGAGGTATCGCGCCTTGAGGAATACGATGTCAGACAGTTCAAAAGGCTGAAGTCGGAATACGGCATAGATCCGGTAGTTGTGCACATTCCTTATATAATAAACCTGGCCACGCCCGACGACAAATTGTATGAAAGGTCCATAAGGGCGTACATAGAGGACGTTGCGAGGGCCGATATGCTGGGTGCCGAATATTTCGTGACGCACCTGGGCAGCCATGTGGGCAGCGGTGAAGATAAGGGCGTTGAAAGATTTGCCGCAGCTATTAATGAGATCATAAAGAAGGCGAAACCCAAGACCACTATATTGCTTGAGAATACAGCAGGGTCAGGGTCTTGGATAGGGTATAAATTCGAACATATCAAAGTGATCCTGGATGGTATTAAAAGCAGTTACAAGATCGGCGTATGCCTGGATACCGCGCACACATTTGAGGCGGGGTACGATATAAAAAGCAAAACGGGGCTTGAGAAGACGCTGAAAGAATTCGATAAATTAATAGGCCTTGATATGATAAAAGTGGTCCATTTCAATGACAGCCTTTCCGAATTCGGGACCCGCGTTGACAGGCACCAGCATATAGGGAAAGGCAATATAGGCCTTGAGGCCATGACGAGGATCATAAATTATCCGCGGTTAAAAAACGCCGCATTCATAATGGAAACCCCGAAAGAATCCGATAAGGATGACAAGAGGAATATGGCGACAGCAAAAAGGATATACAAAGCAAAATGAATGACGAAAAATTATATCAATTCAACGAAATAGAGCCTAAATGGCAGAAGTTCTGGCGAGATAAGAGGCTCTTTAACGTAGATACGCGTAACTACAAGGACAAATATTATTGCCTGATGATGTTCCCGTATCCGTCGGCAGCCCTGCATGTCGGGCACGGCAGGAATTATATAATAGGCGACGTAGTGGCAAGGTACAAGATGATGAGGGGGTTCAATGTCCTGTCGCCTATGGGGTTTGATGCCTTCGGACTCCCGGCTGAAAATGCCGCAATAAAGGGAGGCATGCACCCGAAGACTTCCACGCTAAATAACATCAGCACGATGAAACGCCAGCTGAACCAGTGGGGCGTTGAGTATGACTGGGACAGGGAGGTGATCTCATGCCTTCCGGATTATTATAAATGGACGCAGTGGATATTCCTGAAGCTTTACGAAAAGGGCCTTGCATACAAGAAGAAGGCCTTTGTTAACTGGTGCCCTTCCTGCAAGACAGTCCTTGCCAATGAGCAGGTGGTGAACGGCGGATGCGAGCGATGCGGCACTGAAGTTACACAGAAAGACCTCGAACAATGGTTCTTCAGGATAACGCATTATGCCGAAAGGCTGCTAAAAGACCTGAACAAGCTGAGCGAATGGCCCGAACGCGTCAAGACGATGCAGGCGAACTGGATCGGTAAGAGCGAAGGCGTGGAGATCGATTTTGAGATAGAGGGGATGAAGGAAAGATTGAAATGCTTTACCACCAGGATCGATACCATTTACGGTGCCACTTTCATCGCGCTTGCTCCCGAACATGTTCTCGCCGATAAGTTAATGGAAGGCAATAAGGATAAGGGCAGGCTTCTTGAAATTATTAAGAAGATGCGCGATGAGAGCAGGGTAAGCCGTTCCCAGGAGGATGTTGAAAAGGAGGGCATCTTCACCGGTAGGTTCGTGATAAATCCCGTTAACGGGAAAAAGATCCCGATATGGATAGCCAATTATATCCTTATGGAGTATGGCACCGGAGCCATAATGGCTGTGCCTGCCCATGACACGCGCGATTTTGAATTCGCAAAGAAATATGACCTTCCGATAGAAGTAGTCATAGACAATCCTGACAGCCCGCTCAAAGCCGGGACGATGAAAGAGGCGTATGTAGGCGAAGGCGTAATGGTCAATTCGGCCCAATTCAACGGCATGGATTCGAAAGAGTCGGTAGTAAAGATAGCCGAATTCTTCGAAGAGAAAAAATTCGGCAAAAGATGCGTGCAGTATAAATTGAGGGACTGGCTTATTTCCCGTCAGAGGTATTGGGGCGCGCCCATACCCATAATATATTGTCCGAAGTGCGGGATCGTCGGCGTACCGGAAAAAGACCTGCCTGTATTGTTGCCGGATAATGTGGAGTTCAGGCCGACGGGAGAATCCCCGTTAAAATACGCGAAAGATTTTGTTAATACAAAATGTCCTGAGTGCAAAGGTGCGGCAACAAGAGAGATCGAGACCATGGACACTTTTGTGGATTCCAGCTGGTATTTTTTAAGGTATATAACGCCGAAGCTTAACGACAGGCCTTTCGATACGGATCTTGTGAATAAATGGCTACCGGTTGACCAGTATATCGGAGGGATCGAGCACGCCATACTGCATCTTCTGTATTCCAGGTTCATAACAAAATTTTTACATGATATAGAAGTGATAGGTTTCGATGAGCCGTTCAGGAATCTTTTCACGCAAGGCATGATAATAAAAGACGGCGCAAAGATGTCAAAGTCCAAGGGAAACGTCGTGAGCCCGGACGGCCTGATCAAGGATTACGGCGCCGATACCGTCAGGCTATATACGCTGTTCATAGGGCCGCCGGAAAAAGACGCGGAGTGGTCCGACAGAGGTGCTGAAGGCGCCTACAGGTTCCTGGGAAGGGTCTGGAGGCTGGTTGAAAAGGGTCAGGCAGCAAAGTTCATGGGGCAGGAAAAAACAAATATCAGTAAAGAAGAAGAGGGGCTCAGGAGAAAGACGCACCAGACGATAAAGAAAGTCACGGAAGATCTCGACGGCGGATTTCATTTTAATACAGCCATAAGTTCGATCATGGAGCTTGTGAATGAAGTATACGATGTTATAGGGTCAAGCAGCAGGGGTCATGGGTCAGCGGACAATAGTCCTGTCCTGACGGAGGCGGTAGAAAGCATAGTGATACTTTTATCACCTTTTGTTCCGCATATTGCCGAAGAGATGTGGCAGCGGATGGGCAAGCAAAACAGCATATTTAAGTGCCCGTGGCCGTCTTATGAAAAAAGCTTTTTACTGGAAAAGGTTATAATTCTTCCTGTACAGGTAAACGGAAAGCTGCGGACCAGGATAGAGATCGATGCCGGTATAAAAGAAGATGAACTTAAAAAAATCGTTTTGTCCGATCCGAAAGTCCTGGCCTGGACAAAGGATAAAAATATAAAAGATTTTATAATAGTACCCAAAAAGCTGGTCAATATAGTAATCTAGCCGGTAGCTTCAAATTCTATTCTCCGCGCAAAGCGAAAGATACAGTGCAATGCTGAATCTTGAAAGAACAGAAAAACTCATCCTGGCCATTCTCGTATTCATCCTTTTTGTCGGGTTGGCGCTTCTGGCTTACCAGAGATCCCGCCCGTTGTCCGTAGTCGAAATAGGTGCTTTCGATTCGGATTACCGTCAGGCAGGCACGGCAGGGGAAGAACTCCCGAAAATAAATATAAATAAAGCGGATGCGGAAGAGCTTATGGCGTTAAAAGGTATAGGCAAGACCATAGCCGAACGCATCGTGGAATACAGGTCCCTCAAAGGGCCGTTCGTTTCAATTGACGATATAAAAAATGTAAAGGGCATAGGCAAGGCGATGCTCGATAAAATAAAAGACAGAATATCCGTCGAATGAAACGGCCCGTTCTTTATTTAGTTATACCGTTTTGCGTAGGCATAGCCCTTTCCTCAAGTTTCAAACTTCCCGTATTTTACCTGTTCCCGCTGGGCCTTATTTTCGCGGTAAGCGCTTTCTTTTCCTCAAAACAAAAAATCCTATCACACGCGCTGCTTTACGTATCCGTATTCATTTTAGGGATGGCCTATTTTCGTAGCGCCGATGTCCTGCCGCATAACCATATAATTAACTATATTGCGGAAGAACCGACGAAAGTTTTTGTCAGGGGCATAATCGTTGACGATCCGGTCGTGAGCACCGATTTCTACAATAAGGAAAAGATAAATTTCGCGCTCGATGTTAATGGCCTTAAAAGATATTCGTCGTGGCGGAAAGCGAGAGGCCTTGTCTTGGTGAATATGCGTCCTGCTAAATCATGCGATCTCTCATTCGGTGACGAGGTTATTCTGGAAGGCATGATTTCAAAACCTCCGGCCCTGAAAAATCCGGGCATTTTTAATTATTCCGATTATCTGGCAATAAAGGGGATAAGGGCTTATCTTAAGGTGCCGGCCGATTTTTATGCGGAAAAGATAGCAAAAGGACGCGGCAGCTATATGGTAGACCTGGCATATAGGATCAGGCATAAGATAAGAGCTTTTGTCGATTCCAACCTTAGTGAGCCATATAGCGGTTTTTTGAATGCCATATTAATAGGCGACAGGAGCACCCTTAATGAAGATATAAAAGACGATTTTGTCAAAACTGGCACGGTGCATATCCTGGCCATAAGCGGGTTGAATGTAGGTATCATAGCCGCCATCATCCTGTTTTTATTCGGGTTACTTAATATACCGAAAAAGGCGAGCCTTATTACGACGACGGTTTTTTTAATCTTTTATTTATTGGTGGCCGGTTCGGGCGCGCCCATAGTAAGGTCCGTAATAATGTTCGCGGTTTTCGTTGCAGGCTATCTTATAAACAGGGATAGCGACATCCTGAACTCTCTCTCGCTCGCCGCTCTATTGATACTTTTAGCAAATCCCGGGGAATTATTTGATCCGAGTTTTCAGCTATCTTTCATATCGCTTGCCGGCATAATCATATTCGCGCCGAAGATAGACGGCATATTCAGGACAAATACTGTAAGGCGCGACAAATTTATTGGAAAATTAACTTTTTATCTGTTGAAAAGCATATCGATTTCGATAGCGGCATGGCTGGGAAGCTGGCCGTTTATAGCATTGTATTTTAACATAATCTCGCCGATAGCCGTGTTCGCGAACCTTGTGCTGATACCGCTGCTTTTCCTTTTAACGGCGGCCGGATTCGCCTTTCTCGGGGCAGGCGTTATATCAGGCTTTTTGTGCGGCATGTTTGCGCAGGCGCTTCATATAATAGAGGCGGGTATATTTGCGACAAACAAATTTTTAGCGAAGGTGCCGTACGGTTATTTCAGGACGGGTTCATTGTCTTTTGCTTTCTCGCTGGCGTATTATATTATTCTGTTTTCCGCGATTATGCCTGCCAGGATCGGCATCGGTAAGATGAGGATATTAAAAAAAGAAATGCTTATCCTGTCATTATTATTTCTTAACGTTCTAGTTTGGAATGATGCGGTCAATTTATGCAGGAATGAAGCCAGGATGGTTTTTCTGGATGTAGGCCAGGGCGATTCGATATTCATGGAATTGCCCGGTAGGATAAATGTGCTGATCGACAGCGGTAGCGGCGGAGAGGAGGGCAGGTTCGATATAGGAAAATCTGTACTAGCTCCATATCTTCTGAACTCTCAAGTCGGCAAGATAGATGCCGTTATACTTACGCATTTTCATGAAGATCATCTCGGCGGCATGATATACATATTGAAAAATTTCAGGGTCGGTTGCGTGATAGATAACGGCAGTGTGATAGCGGGCAATAAGCTTTATGAAGAATATGTTAACATAATAAAAGGAAAAAAGATAAGGCATATCAGCTTAGGAGAAGGGGATACCATAAAAATGAAATACGGGGGTGAATTTTTTGTTTTGAACCCGGAGAAGTCTGACGGGAACAGGCGCTACGCAACAGAGAAAGACCTTTCCGCGGAAAATGAAAATTCCGTAGTGTTAAAATTTACTTACAAAAACTTCAGCGCAATTTTTTGCGGAGACATAAAGGAAAAAACCATTTCTCGGCTTAATCGATACGGCGATTTTTTAAAATCCGATCTTATGAAAGTGCCTCATCATGGCGGCAATTTGGGCGAAGATAGCGTAGTGAAAAATTTTTTCAAAAATGTTTCACCTAAGATTTGCGTTATCAGCGCAGGGAGGCCCGTTCGGTACAGCGGCAATTTTCAGATAACACCCAAGATTATAAGTGATTGTAATTCAATATGTTATAACACTAAAAATGACGGAGCCGTGAATCTAACAATAAATAACGGCGGATTCAAAATAAGGAAAAAAGCCCAAAAAAACTAACTTTTTTATATTTTACCTTGACAAATAACATTTTTGTGTTATACTTTTATTTGAAATTGCACTACATAAATGATTAACAACTAAAGGAGAAGTGTAAGTAAAGTGGAAAACTTTAATGACGTTCAAGAAAAAAGAAGATTCAAAAGAGTCGCTTCCAATATAGCTGTCCAATATAAGAATCTCCGAAAAACAAGCGAACTTCCGATAGGGTCTGTCAGCAAAAACTTAAGCGAGGGCGGAGTATGTTTTAAGTCGGGAGAATTCATATCGCTTGCATGCCGCTTGGTGCTTGAGATCAACCTTCCTACAACCCCAAAGCCCATCAAAGCAATATCGAAGGTAGCATGGATCAGGAAGCTTCCTGCCGGTGACGAATATGAGCTGGGCAATCAATTCCTCGAAATGACCAAAGAGGACAAGGCTCATATAATGGATTTTATAAGCAAGGTTTTAGATACAAACCTCTGATTTTCACTCCTCAAATTTTTCCAATAAAGTCGAAACTGCCCCAAAAAATTATATTTCTTTGACTGAGGCTAACTATATAT
>JAKLDX010000048.1 GCA_022703295.1 Candidatus Omnitrophota bacterium | reverse complement strand
GGTGGTGTTGCCGGTGATATCGGGGCTGTTTTGCCTTATTCTGCCGGATCGCGCCCGGGCCGTCATTAAATTATTTGCGCTATCGGTCACAGCTTTTTCTTTTGTGCTCTCTATCGTGGTGTTCACAGGCAAGAGGCCGGCATCTTATATGCTCGGGCCCGGGCCTTTCCTGATCGCCGATAACCTGTCAGCCTTTATTACCATGGCAGTGGCTTTTTTTGCCCTACTGGTAACTATTTATTCATGCGGTTTTATACAGAAAAATTTCGGAAGGTACTTTGGTTATACCCTGATGGCTCTCGGCGCAGCTCTAGGAGTGGCTCTTTCGAACAATATGATAGCCCTGCTTGTATTCTGGGGATTCATGGCGGCAATATTGTATCTATTGGTCAGCATCAAAGGGACTGACCGCGCGGCATCTTCGGCAAAGAAAGCACTGATCATGATAGGCGGCACCGACGCCATCATGATATTCGGGATAGGGATATTATGGAAGATGACCGGCAGTTTCGCGATGGATAAAGTACATTTACCGCTTAACGGTTTTCTGCCGTACCTGGCATTTCTGTCGATAGCCATAGCGTGTTTTGCGAAGTCGGGGGCGGTGCCACTGCATTCGTGGCTTCCTGATGTAGCCGAAGACGCCCTAACGCCGGTTTCGGCGTATCTGCCGGCGTCGCTGGACAAACTCCTGGGAATATATCTGCTCGCCAGGGCTTCCATTAATCTGTTCGAGATGTCCCCGGTGTCAAATTTCATTCTTCTGGCAGTGGGTTCGATAACGATAATTCTGGCTGTCATGATGGCATTGGTGCAGCATGATTTCAAGAAGCTACTCGGGTATCACGCCGTTTCGCAGGTCGGTTATATGGTGCTCGGCATCGGCACGGGCAGCGCCATAGGCATAGCCGGCGCCCTTTTTCATATGATAAATAACGCCGTATATAAAGCATGCCTCTTCATGGGCGCGGGCGCGGTCGAGAAGAGGACGGATACCACGGACCTCTCGAAGCTCGGCGGACTTTCGAAATTCATGCCCGTCACTTTTGCCTGTTTCCTTATCGCGTCGCTGTCCATATCCGGTATCCCGCCTTTCAACGGCTTCGTGTCGAAATGGATGATATACCAGAGCATCATAGAGCTCGGTAGCAGGAATAACCCGATGTGGATAATATGGCTTTCATGCGCCATGTTTGGCAGCGCGTTGACGATAGCGAGTTTCATGAAACTTCTCCACGCGGTGTTCATGGGCAGGATGGACAGGGGATTGAACAACATTAAAGAGGTCGGCTTTGCCATGCTGATCCCTATGGCCGCGCTTGCCGTTATCTGCCCCGTATTCGGTATATTCAGTTTCTCGCTTCCCCTGCCGTTATTTATAATACCTTCTCTGCCGGCGCCGATAGCCTTTATCGGAACATGGGCGCCGGTTGCCGCGACCGTCCTTATAGGTGTAGGCATAGTCGCGGGCATACTTTTGTATTGGATGTTCAGGACCGCGAAGTTCAGGGTGACGGAAACATTCATCGGCGGAGAAGACCCCGATAAGCTGGAAAGGGTTTCCGGAACGGAGTTTTATAACACAGTTAAGGATATCAACGGATTGAAACAGATCTACGGCAAGGAGGACGCGGGTTCGCTGGATATTTACAATATTTCGAAGGCGGCGATATTATTTTTCACGGACAGGTTCCAGCGTTTGCACAACGGTATCCTGCCGACATACATGGTGTGGTGCCTTCTCGGCATGGTATTAATGTTTTTGGCGTTATTCTTAAGGTAATTATGATAGAGATACACCTTATACTGCTTTTCATGATAGCTGCCGCGATAGTTGCGGTCGAAGCCAGGGACCTGCTGTCCAGCGTTGTCGCGATCGGCAGCGTCGGCATTGGCCTCTCGCTGGCGTTTCTGATACTGAAAGCGCCGGACCTGGCGATAATGCAGCTTGTCGTTGAGATAATGAGCCTGGTGATACTGGTGCGCGCCACTATGAGGCAGGACCTTCCGTTCAGCATGTCCGGCAGGTGGGTCTTCAACACCTTTTCAACAGTTCTTTTTATGTGCGTATTCCTGGGCGCCGCATATATCGCGCTGAAAAACATTCCGCTTGGCGGAGGAGATTTCGGCATAGCTTCCGGCGTGTATTTGCGGGAAGCGATACCGGCTACCGGGGCAAAGAATGTGGTTGCGGCTATAACATCGAACTACCGGTTGATGGATACCCTGGGCGAAGTGGCGGCCATATTCACCGCGGTTGTGGGCGTTATGGCCATAGCAAGAAGGGTGGGCAGGCCGAGATGATCCAGAAGGGTATGAGCGTTATAGTGAAGACCGTGACAAAGATCACCCTGGGCTTCATATTGCTTTACGCTGTTTATATTTCGCTGAACGGACATACCGGCCCCGGAGGAGGCTTCGCCGGCGGAGTTATCGTGGCATTGTCATTCGTCCACATAATGCTTGTCTTCGGCAAGGAGATGGCCCTGAAGAGGCTTCGTTCTTATGTGCTGCGCGGCCTTACCTGCGCAGGCGCGCTGATATTCCTGTATGCGGCGACAGTAAAGTTTTCAGGAGGATGCGTCCCGTTCGGCGCGTTTTTGGAAAAGAGCGTATCGTGCAGGCTTTTTAACAGCGAAATAACCCTGCCGTTCTGTGAGATGCTTATAATCGGGGCCGGGCTTTTTGCGATATTTGTGGCGCTCGTGCTTCTTTCGAAATCTGACAGGTATGACTCGGAGTAGGATATCTTTATGGTGACATACATATTATGCTTGATGCTGTTTTGCGTGGGCCTCTATTGCGTGCTCAGGAAGAGGAACCTTATAAAAATAATAATAGGCATAGGGATAATGGGATATGCGGTAAACCTGTTCATTATACTTGCCGGCTATCGCGCCCAGTCCAGGGCCCCGATATATGCAAATGACCAGATAGTGGCGCGCATGGTGGACCCTCTTCCGCAGGCAATGGTGATGACGTCGATAGTACTGGAGCTCTCGGTTACGCTTATCCTTATAGCGATCGCTATAAGGATATATGAGAAATACGGGACGTTCGACATAACGAAAATAAATAAACTAAAAGGTTAATAGATGGCAGACCTGATCCAGTATCTTATAATAGTTCCTCTCGCGGCGGCGTTCCTCATACCGCTTTTCGCCAAAAAGGCAAGATGGCTCTGCCAGGTATTGGCGCAGGCGGGGGTCCTGATAATTACCGCCCTGTCTTTCGCTATAGCCCTGTACGTGAAAGACGGGCTGACGCTGATATATAATGTGGGGAGATGGCCTGTCCCGACCGGGATATCGCTTGTGGTGGACAGCCTGTCGGCTTTCATGCTTGTGATATCCAATTTTGTGATGCTCGTCATCGTTCTCTATTCAAATAGCTACATAAAGAAATATTCCGACACATGGAAACACTATTCTCTGCTCATGATGGTCGTCTCCGGCGTGAACGGAGTCCTGGTTACGGGCGATATATTCAACCTGTATGTATTCCTCGAGATCGCGTCGATCGCGGTATACGCGCTGTTCGCGTTCGGGCTGAGGAAGGAGTCGTTCGAGGCGGCTTTCAAGTATGCCGTAATGAGCACCGTGGCCTCGACATTCGTGTTATTGGGAATAGCAGTCCTTTATAGCTACGTCTCCACGCTCAACATGGCTGGCATAGCATCGGCGCTTACAGCAAAAGAACAATCCGGCAGTGTCATAAAATTTGTTACAGTATTATTTTTAATGGGGTTCGGCCTGAAAGCAGCGCTTGTGCCTTTTCACTCATGGCTTCCGGACGCGTACAGTGAATCGCCCGCGACCGTACCCGCGATATCGTCCGGCATCCTCATAAAAGTACTCGGCGTATATACTTTGGGCAGGATATTATTTAACGTTTTCGGTATGCAGCCGGCAGTTTCACATATTTTACTGGCGCTGGCCGTTATGTCTATGGTGCTGGGCGGCATCATGGCTTTCGGACAGACCAACGTAAGGCGGCTTCTCGGATATTCAAGCATAAGCCAGATAGGGTATATATTTTTAGCTCTTGGTGTAGGAACGAAGCTTGCGCTTGTAGGCGGCCTGTTTCATATCTTGAACCATAGTATATCGAAATCCCTTTTATTTCTTAATGTGGGGCTGGTGGAAGACCATCCCGACATGGCAAAAAAACCGGTGAACGCGTTCACCGCTCTGGCAGGGGCTATGTCTATCTGCGGCGTTCCTCCTACGGGAGGCTTCTGGAGCAAGCTTATCATAATTATCGCCTGTATCGAAGCGGGCCACATCGCGCTCGCGTTCATCGCGGTGGTCGTATCGATATTCACCATCGCGTACTATTTCAGGGCGCTCACGCCCGTATTGTTCAGTCAGGGCAAGGCAGCCGAAGCCCGTCCAGGGGCCAAGGGCATGCCTTTCTCAATGGGTTTCGCGGTTATCCTGCTGGCGGTGATCAGTGTCGCGAGCGGTGTGGTACTTATGCCGAATGCCGCCAATGCCTTACTGACAGGGGCCGTGAACATCCTGATCGGCGGCACCGGATATGCAAGCGCAGCAATGGGGGCGCTCAGATGATATCGTATATATTAACTTATTTTATATGGTTTTTAGTTTGGATCCTTCTGACATGGCCGCCCACACCAAAGAACCTTATCACAGGCCTTGTGGCGGCTTACCTCGTCTCATTATTTAAAATGGATATATTCAGATCGCCGGAAAATAAATCCCGGCCCGGGGCTGAAAAGAATAAGGGTCCGGCCTCTTATATTAAAAAAATACCGTGGTTCCTATATTACGTGGTAGTGCTTTTATACGAATGCGTTAAAGCGAATATAGATGTCGCTTTCAGGGTGATGCATCCCGATGTGCCGGTCAGGCCGGGGACCGTGAAGGTCAGGACCGGTTTAAAGTCCGACGCGGGGCTGACATTTTTAGCCAATTCGGTCACATTGACATCCGGCGCGGCCACGGTCGATGTTAACAGAGAGAAGGGCTGTCTCTATGTGCATTTACTGTATATAAAGGACGGCCTTGACGCTTCCGCGGTTAATATACCGGCAATTAACAAATTTGAAAAAATACTGGAGAATATATTTGAGTAAATTTAAGAGAGTTCGCTATTATACGGGTATTTTATCCGTTGTTATATTTGTGGCGGCAGTATTGTTATTGCCGCTGCCTTCCGCTTTGAGATGGCAATCCGATTTTCTGGGCAGATCGCTGTTGTGGCTCCTGGGGGTTTTGTTCTTGTGCCTTTCGCGTATCCTGATAGGGCCGGGCGCTGCTAACAGGGCGGCTGCGATAAATATGCTGGGCATATTGATAGTGGGATTTTGTGCCATACTGAGCATCGCGACCGGCAGAGATTGGTATATGGACATAGGGATCGCGTGGGCGCTTCAGAGTTTTATAGGCATAGTAGCTATTTCGAAATATCTGGAAGGAAAAGATTTCGATGAATAATCCTCTTGGTTCCTTTTTTATCGTCCTCGGGCTAATATTGAATTTTTTCGGATGCATAGGCCTTATCAGGTTTCCTGACGTCTATACTAGGCTGCAGTCCTCCGCCAAATGCGTTATGCTGGGTACCTGCGCCATACTACTTGGATTATTCATGTTCAAAGGATTTACCGCTGCGGGCATCAAGGCGCTTTTGTGCATTGTTTTTATAGCGTTGACCACTCCGGTCTCTGTGCATGCCCTGGCAAAGGGAGCATTCCGTTCGGGCGTTAAGCCGTGGGACGGCAGCGTAGCGGATGAATATGTAAAAGACATAATAAAAAAGAGGTGACTATGGACGCCAAAGAGATAAGGGACAAGGCCGTATCTATGGCGGATAAAGTTTACGGGATCCTTGCCCTGATAGAAAAGGGCTTCATGGAAAATAAACACGAGATATTGGCGGATGCCATGAAACAGGAGCACGAGGTGAACCAGACCGAGAGGGCCCTCGCGAAAGAAATAATGGCCCTTTCCAAAAATTCCAGCGATAAAAAAGGCCTGCCGGCACTGGCACAAATGGTTGCCATGATCGAGAGGATGGGCGACGAGGCGGCAAGCCTTATAGAAAGGATCGAGATAAAGGTGCACGAGAGGCTCCTTTTCAGCGATGAAGGGGTCGATCAGTTCAACGAGACGTATAAATCTATGCAGAAGTCCGTCGAGATGCTGCTGGAATTTTTAAAGACCGGCAACTCGGCGCTCAAAAATAAGATCATAGATAACGGGTTCCACGTTAAAGAGCTTGTGGAGATCTATCGCAAGGCCCACGCGGAGAGGCTCGTCCAGGGACTTTGCACGCCTCTCGGCGCGAACATGTACTTTGATATGCTTGACTTCACCGGTAATCTGGCGAGGCATTCTTCCAACATAGTGAAGCTTTTTTAACGAAGATAAAACAGATGAGATATCCTAAACTAAGAGAATTAAAAGAGGCTATAACGGCGTTTATAAAAAAGCCGTATACTTCGAAATTTCCTTACGAACCGCACTCACCGGCCAAGAGGTTCAGGGGAAAGCCCGAATATTCCAATACCGGTTGCATTGCCTGTACGGCCTGTGCGCTTGTCTGCCCCGCAAGAGCCATAGAATACAGGGACGTTGTCACGAGGGGTAAGGCTACACGCAAAATGATACTCCATCTGGACGAATGCCATTACTGCGGACAATGCAGTGCGCTGTGCACGACCAGAGACGACAATCCGCCGGGGATAAAACATACTACGGAGTTTGATCTGGCCGGGTTCGACAGGGCCGAGATGGTTTCCACGACGGACGAGAAAGAACTTGCTCTTTGCGAGGTATGCGGCGATGTGATAACCGCGAAAGCGCACCTTCAGTGGGTGGCGAAAAAGATAGGAGTGCTCGCATTCTCGAACCCGACACTTTTTATCGCTTCCTTAAAAGCGATGGGATTTTCCGAAGATATCTCGCAGGCTGCCAGGGACTATATGCTGAGGTCCGACAGGATCAAGGTGCTTTGTGCCAAATGCAGGAGAAAGGTTACAATTGAAAAGTTCTGACGGAGCTATCGGGCGGGAAGGACTTAAATCCGACATAAGAAAAAGGATCAAAGGCAAGACCGCTATAGTTACGATAGGGAATATCCTCCGCGGCGATGACGGCCTCGGCACGAAGCTTATAGAGCTTCTCCAGGCGAAAAATCTGAAAGCGAACCTTTTTGACTGCGGCACGGCCCCGGAAAATTACATATTCCCGATCCTTTCAACTTCGTGCGATACGGTGATATTAATAGATGCCGCTGACCTTAAATCGGCCCCGGGAGACATTGGTGTATTTGACCTGGAAAAGATTTCGAACGTAAGCTTTTCTACCCACAGCCCCTCGCCCAGGTTATTCACAGATCTTT
>JAKLDX010000047.1 GCA_022703295.1 Candidatus Omnitrophota bacterium | reverse complement strand
TCTTAACGACACGCGTAGGAGAACCATCCAGCCCTAAGCTCTTAGGATCACCCTTTATGTCTTCCGCCGTCCACTTGGCTATTTTGGCCGACTTTGCCCTCATCAGGCCTTTCAATGAAGGAAGGCGCGGCGTATTTATCTCTTTCACAACGGTAAAAAGGCAGGGAATCGGAGTTTCTACTATATCGTAGCCCTCTTCAGTCATCCGCTCTACCTTTGCCTTATTATTCGATATCTCTTCTATTTTCTTTACATAGGTAACCTGCGGGATATCAAGATGCGTGGAAATGCCTGGGCCGACCTGAGCGGTATCGCCGTCCGATGCCTGTTTGCCGCATATTATTATATCGAAAGCGCCTATCCTGCGGATAGCGCTGGACAGCGTATAACTTGTCGCCCACGTATCAGAGCCGGCGAATTTTCTGTCGCTTACCAGAATGGCCTCATCGCACCCGAGCGATATCGCCTCTTTTAATGCATTCTCGGCCTGCGGGGGCCCCATCGTAACTACCGTGACCTTGCCGCCGAACCTCTCTTTAAGGCGCACGCCTTCTTCTATAGCATACGCGTCGAAAGGATTTATAACACTCTCGACCCCGTCCCTTATCAGCGTATTGGTAACTGGGTCAATCTTGACATCGGTTGTGTTAGGAACTTGCTTTATGCAGACTATTATGTTCACTATTCCCCTTTTAAGCTCTCTTTTATCAGTTGCGCGGCTATGACATTACGCTGGATCTGGTTCGTCCCTTCATAGATCTGCGTGATCTTAGCGTCGCGCATGTATTTCTCAACCGGATATTCCCTCATATAACCGTATCCGCCGAATATCTGTATCGCGTCTACGGCAACTTTCATCGCAACGTCGCTTGCGTAAAGTTTCGCCATAGAAGACTCTTTTGCAACGCTCTTAGCCCCTGAATCAACCATTCTGGCCGTCGCGTAAACAAGCGCCCTGGCAGCTTCTATCTGTGTGCCCATGTCGGCAAGCATATGCTGTATCGCCTGGAAACTTGATATGGGCTGGCCAAACTGCACTCTTTTTCGTGCATATTCCAATGCATGATCGAAAGCGCCCTGAGCTATCCCTAATGCCTGTGCAGCAACTCCCGGGCGGGAATTATCGAACGTCTTCATCGCGACTATAAAGCCCATTCCTTCTTTTGATATCAGGTTCTCTTTAGGAATTCTGCAATCCGTAAATATGACCTCCCGGGTGGCAGAAGCGCGTATGCCCAGTTTTTTTTCTTTTTTACCGAAATCCAGCCCCTTGGTGCCTTTTTCAACTATAAAAGCGCTTGCGCCGCGGGCACCTTTACTCTTATCGGTTATCGCTATGACAGTATAAATTTCCGCCTCACCGGCATTAGTTATCCATTGTTTCGTGCCGTTCAATATATAATGGTCGCCGTCTTGCTTGGCATTAGTCCTTATGCTTCCCGCATCCGAACCGGCCTCAGCTTCCGTTATGCAAAAAGCGGCGAGCCTTTTACCCTTCGCTATATCGGGAAGGTACTTCTTCTTCTGTTCTTCGCTGCCGTAAAGAAGTATCGGAAAAGTGCCCAAGCCGGTTCCGGCAAAACCAAGCGCTATTCCGCCGCAGGCCTTTGAAAGTTCTTCGGTGACCAGGCACATGTCCATTACGCCGCCGCCCAGTCCGCCGTATGCCTCGGGGATATACACGCCGAAGAGATCGCTATCTGACAATACCTTTACTATCTCCCAGGCAAATTCTTCTGTTTCGTCATATTTTGCCGCGACGGGCTTTATCTTCTCCCGCGCTATCTTTCTCGCCAAATCCCTTACCATCAACTGTTGTTCATTAAGCAAATAGTCCATAAAAGGCTCCTTTTAAGTTTAATTGGTTAATTATAAGACATAGCAGAAAGTATGTCAAGGCGGGTTAAGTCACTTTTCTCGCAATGAGAGTGGCGTTATGTCCGCCAAAACCAAGCGCGTTAGATAAGGCAACCTTGATCTTTGAGGCACGCGGCTTATTGGGGACATAGTCCAGATCGCAATCAGGATCCGGCGTTTCATAATTTATTGTCGGTGGGATAATACCTTCTTTTATAGCCAGGGCGCATACTATCAATTCGGCGCCTCCTGCCGCGCCCAACATATGTCCCATGACAGATTTAGTAGAGCTGATGGCTAATTTTTTCGCGTGAGGGCCGAATACTTTCTTTATAGCAAGCGTCTCGATCTTATCATTATATAAGGTTGAAGTGCCGTGAGCATTTATGTAAGTGACATCTTCCGGCTTTATCCCGGCATCTTTCAAAGAGGCATTCATACACCGAACGCCGCCGTTACCTTCCGGATCGGGCGCAGTCATATGATAAGCGTCTCCGCTCATACCGTATCCTATCATTTCGCAGTATATCGGAGCGTTCCTTTTTACGGCGTGTTCCATCTCTTCCAGGATAACTACGCCGGCGCCTTCGCCTATTATGAAACCGTCCCTATTCTTATCGAATGGCCTGGAGGCGCGTTCCGGCTGATCATTGTAAGATGTTGATAGCGCCTTCAGTGCGCAAAAACCGCCGAAACCCATATGAGTGATCGCAGCCTCCGCGCCTCCGCACACCATAGCGTCCGCATCGCCTCTCTGTATTACCTTGAAAGCGTCGCCTATGGCGTGATTTCCGGTTGCGCACGCTGTGGCAACGGCTGAACTCGGACCCTTAAGCCCTAAACTGATGGAGGTCTGGCCTGTTGCCATATTGACTATAAGCATGGGGATCAAGAACGGCGATATCCTATCCGGCCCCTTCTCTTCTCCCAGCCTTATATACTGCTTATGCTCTGATTCTACAGTATGCAAGCCCCCTATGCCGGATCCTATGAGCACACCGATCCTGTCCCTGTCTTCCTTATCCAGGTCCAGCTTCGAATCGGCTATTGCCATCTTGGATGAAACGACCGCGAACTGGACAAAGCGATCCATCCTCTTCATCTCTTTAGGGGATAAATACGCGGAAGGGTCGAAATTCCTGACTTCAGCCGCGATTTTGCAGGTAAAGTGCGTAGGGTCAAAACATTCCAGCCTTTTTACGCCGGATTTGCCCTCGAGGAGAGATTTCCAGAAGTCTGCGATGCTGTTTCCTATCGGGGATACAACGCCGAGGCCCGTTACGACAACTCTTCTTTTCTTAAGCATTATAGCTTTTTATTTACCGGATTTCTCTTCGATGTATCTCAGAGCGTCGCCAACTGTCGCCAGTTTTTCGGCATCTTCGTCCGGGATCTCTATTCCGAACTCTTCTTCCAACGCCATAACTAGCTCAACTGTATCAAGCGAATCCGCTCCTAAATCATCAACGAACTTGGCGCTATCCGTTACTTCTTCTTTCTTAACGCCGAGCTGGTCCGCAATAATTTGTCTGATCTTGTCCTGAGATACTTCCATTTTCCCTCCTTATTTTTACATCACCATCCCGCCGTCAACCTGGACAACTTGTCCCGTTATATAGGCGGAATCGTCACTTACTAAAAATAATGCGAGATTCGCAACATCTTGCACCGTCCCGAACTTCCCCAACGGAACAAATTTGAGCATCTCGCCTTTAACTTCATCTGACAATTTAGCAGTCATGTCGGTCTGTATGAAACCGGGCGCTATCGCGTTGGCCCTCACGTTTCTGGAGGCAAGCTCTTTAGCTATCGTCTTCGTAAGAGCTATCAGGCCGCCTTTTGAAGCTGCGTAATTAGCCTGGCCTGCGTTACCCATTATACCTATAATAGAGGCCATATTCACTATCCTGCCATCGCGCTGTTTCATCATTATCTTCGAAACTGCCTTTGTGCAGTTGAAGGCCCCTTTCAGGTTGACCGCCAGGACCAGGTCCCAGTCAGCTTCTGACATTCTGACCAAAAGACCGTCCCTGGTAATGCCTGCATTGTTTACAAGTATATCTATTTTCTTAAATTTGTCAAGAATTTTTTGGACAAACCCATCGACCTGGTCGGACTTCGTGACATCCACAACGCCCGTAATGGCTTTCCGTCCTAAAGATTCTATCTCTTTCTGCGTCGCGCCTAAAACTTCGGCGTTGACATCGCAGATGGCTATGTCCGCGCCTTCTTTAGCAAATAGAAGCGCTATCTCCCTGCCTATACCGCGTGCGCCGCCCGTAACCAGTGCTACTTTGTCTTTTAATTCCATGTTTTACCTTTCAAAACTTTAGCCTATTCTATCCCGAAACGAAACTTTGTCAAGAAAATTTTTATAGAAAGATCTACCCCACCTTAAGCGGCAGCATGTGGCGCCATTTTTTGGCAAATATCTTGCAGTTGCGCTTCAATAGACCGTAATCATCCTTGACCAATTCCTTGTAATCGCGGAGCTTGCGCGTCATCCCGCCGTTTGCTATGTGCATTGCCGCAATCTTCACGACGACATTTTTGAACCCGGCCTCTATGCTTTGCATTGATATATCCAGGTCATAACAATGCATGTAGCCATAAGACTCATCCAGGCCTTTTATTCTTTCCATAAGCTCCCGCCGCAGCACAAAACACAGCCCGTCCACGACGGCCACTTCGGCATAATCTTCTTTAAGCGGTTCGTTGAGGTCTTCGTTCTGCAGGTTGTGCTTCAATGTCGCTTCATTCACGCAGCCCGTCTTGTGTATTTCCTGCCTTCCTGCCAGGCCCGCGATGCCGATCTTCAGGTCTTTCTCCATCACGGATATTATCTTCCCGAGCCAGTCTTCTTCTAATATAAGCACATCATTATGGATAACCGCTACATAACCGTATCTTGAGGCCTTTAAGCCCTGGTTTATCCCGCGTATAGGCCCAAGATTTTCATCATTGCGTAAATACCTTATATCCACTCCGCTCTTTAAAGAATCAAAATATTCCTTAACGTCAGGCCTTGAGCCATTATCAACTATAACCAGTTCAAACGGCGTCTTGGTATTCTTGAGTATAGATTCTACGCACAATTTCGTATAGCAAAGCTGGTTCCATACCACAATAACGACACTGGCGTTCTTACTCTGCGTCATAAACCCCTCTCGTCTGCAACAGGTTCAGGTCATCAATCCTTACAGGTAATATTTTTTTCATGATCTCATCCGGCCCGGCAAAAAGCACCCTTATATAATTATCCGAATACCCCGTAAGAAATCCGGAATGCCTGTCTCTCTTCGTTTCAACAAGGACATCGAGCTTCTGTCCGAGGAACTGACTTCTATACAGATACGAAGCGCTTAAGGCCGCTATGTGCATCTCAAAGTACCTCTTCCTGAGGACATCCTTATCTGCCAGGCCGTCAAAATCATATGCGATAGTCCCTTTTCTTCTTGAAAATGTAAATATATGCGTTTTCACCGGCCGCATCTCTTTAACGCAATTTACCGTATTCCTGAAACCCGCCTCCGACTCTCCGGGAAAGCCTATCAGGATATCCGTAGATATCGCTATGTCTTTCACCTTATTTTTTACTTTACCGATTAAGCCCATGTACTCCTTTGCGGAATACGGCCTGTTCATCCTCCTGAGCACCTCATCGTCTCCGGACTGAAGCGGTATATGCAGATGCCTGCATACCTTTTTATCCGAAGATATTAACTCAAGGAGCTCGTCAGTTATATACTTGGGCTCGATTGAACTTAAACGTATCCTGAATTCGCCGCTCAGCTTCTTAAGCGCCCTTATTACATCTGCCAGGCTGGCCGAGCCAAGCCCCGCGCGTTCAGATATCACGTCCGGGCATATGTCTTTACCCCACGCACCAAGGCATATCCCCGTCAGCACGATCTCCTTGAAGCCTTTTTCCACAAGGCCGGCAACTTCTCTCGCGACATCCGCCAGGGGCTTGGAGTGCAGAGTACCTCTAACCAGAGGCACTTTGCAATAGGCGCATCTATTCTCGCATCCGTCCTGGATCTTCACAAAGGCCTTGGTATGGTCTTTAAAATCTGTGATGAATAAAGGCTCTCTTTTTCCTGATCCGGCGGTGCTTACCTGTGACATGCGTGACTCATCAAGTATATCGGCTATACCAGATTTTTCCTTATTTTTTAAGATATGCATCACGCCGGGTAAAAATGTAATATTAGCGGAATCGTTCTCGGTATAGCATCCGGTGACGACTATCTTAGCCCCCGGATTTGCCTTGTGGAAAAAACCCATCCAATACCTGGACTCCCTGTCGGCTTTTTCGGTAACGGTACAGGTATTTACAATGTAAATGTCCGCGAGGTCTTTCGAGAGGCATTCCTTATAACCGGCCCTGAGCAATATCTCTCTCATCGCCTGGGACTCGTATTGATTGACCTTGCATCCCAGCGTATGTATGAAAAATCTTTTCTGCGCGTTAATTTGAGAA
The DNA here is from genome assembly GCA_022703295.1 of Candidatus Omnitrophota bacterium. Taxonomy (GTDB): domain Bacteria; phylum Omnitrophota; class Gorgyraeia; order 2-01-FULL-45-10; family 2-01-FULL-45-10; genus JAKLDX01. Next base: position 1,056 of record JAKLDX010000047.1, on the reverse strand, counting down.
TTCATAGTTTAATATCGATAATACCGCAATGCCCGCCGTATCGCTTTTCAGCACCCGTGGGCCTAAATTAATAAGCTTAAATCCGGCATCTTGCGCTTTCTTTACTTCCTCCGCGGTGAAATCACCTTCCGGGCCTATGGCGATCGCCACCATGCCGCCCTTGAAATCACCCAGGGCTTCTTTTAAACTGACGGCTTCGTCGCTCAGGGCCGCTAAAAGCTTAAGGTCATATTCGCCCACATCCGACAGGACGCTTTCAAGGCCCCGGAGCGCTTTCACCTCCGGGACATCTAGCCTGCCGCACTGCTTTGCCGCTTCCTGCGCTATCCTCTGCCATCTTTCCTGGCTGGTGATCTTCTTGCCTTCATCCCAGTCAGGGATCGTCCTCTTGGTTATCGACGGCATAATAGAATATGCCCCCAGCTCCGTGGCTTTTTCCACGATATAATCCATCTTGTCCTTTTTCGGTATGGCCTGAATGAGGGTGATCCTGGAAGCCCCTTTATTAAGCGGTGTGCGTGTTTCGACTATCTCTATTGTCAGAGATTTACGCCTGACCTCTTTTACAAAGCCTATATATTCCCGGCCCGTTCCGTCGAACGTCACCACCTTGTCCAGTTCCTTAAGGCGCATCACATCGAGTATATGATGGGCCTCCTTACCGCTGAGCATGATATTGTTGCCCCTGACCAGCTCGGGGGATACAAAGAACCTGCTCATTTTATTTTTTCCCGCCAACGGGTTGTTTTAACGCGGCCGATGACTTAACGGTGGTCTCAATAACCGTCTCTTCGCCGGCTTTTACAACTACGTCCTTCTTTGACTGGATAGGGCTGGATAATATCTCCACATTATACTTGCCGGGCATGACCTCTATCAGGCGGTTCGTTGTGGTAGAAGTTACGCTTTTATTATTTTCGGCATTTTTTATGCTTACCACACACCTGGCTTCTTTGCTATTCTCATCGACGCATTTAACATTTATAGCGCCCAGCGTGATCCCCATATCGAGGATAGTCTCTTTCCCGTTCTCGATCTTTACTCCCTTTCTTGACC
>JAKLDX010000046.1 GCA_022703295.1 Candidatus Omnitrophota bacterium | reverse complement strand
AGACAGTATCCTGATCGCAAGAGGAAATTTACGATACCTGTTAGTCTTTATCTCTGTTTTCAATTATATGTGGGTTATACGGGGAAGCTGCTATATCTTTATTCTTTTAACAAAGTGACAATAAAAAAACCAGATTGCCAAGCGTCTGTTTCTAGGCCATCTGGTCTTTACAAGATATAGCTACAGCTATAGTTCTGGTTATCTGTAAACTAACATCCTCCTAAGACCCTCGATCCCCCGAGTTTTTTACCGGGAATCCTAGAAAATATGTTATATTAATATTATCATAATATAAGCTAATGTCAAGCAAGCTATACTAACTTTTTTATACTTTAACTATGTTCAGATAGCGGAAAATGATTTGAAGGACAATATTTGTATAGACAGCCACAACTATGTCATCAAGCATTACCCCGGCAGATCCGGCCAATCGCTCGATCATTTTTGCCGGCGGTGGTTTAATAATATCCAGGATCCTGAATATTAAAAATCCCGTTATTACAGCATACATGCTATACGGCACCATGAAAAGCGCGAGCAGCATACCGCAAACCTCATCTATCACTATCGCGCTGGCATCCTTCATTTTGTATATCTCTTCGGCCTTCCCGACGAAGATCATGCCAAGGATAAAAAGAAAGACAAGCGAGAACGCGTACAATATATCATTATCCTTAAAAAGAAAATACAGCGCCACTCCTCCCGCGCTCCCGACGGTCCCGGGCATGAAAGGCGAGTAGCCGAGGTAAAAAAAACTTGTTATGAACTTAACCAGCTTTTTCATCGGAGAAAAGTTTCCTGTTTTTCACAAGGAAAGATACGCCGCTTATGATCGTAAGGACCACTGTTATCAGCATAAGTACGAATATACCGTTACTGTAAACTGTTTCCACTTTATAATTCCAGAAACTTAACCTGGCCGATCCGGCTTCGCTGAAAACGATATAAACCAAAATAGCGAATATGGATAATATCTGCGACACCATCTTCTGTTTTCCGCCGTAATCCGCGGCTATGACCTTCCCCCTGCCAAGCCCCGCGATCCTCAGGCTCGTGATGGTAAGTTCTCTCATTACGATTATAACGACCATCCAGGCCGGTATGATGCCTAGCCCGACAAAGGCTATAAAAGACGACAGGACCAATATCTTGTCGGCTATCGGGTCCATGAACTTCCCGAAATCCGTTATCTCGTTCATCTTCTTTGCCAGAAATCCGTCCAGGGCATCGGTCGCGGATGCCAGTAAAAACGTCACAAGCGCCAGTATTTTAAAAATGACTCCGTTGGCAAATAGAAATACCAGAAAAGCGAAGGTAAGCACAATCCTCGATATCGTCAATTTATTAGGTAAATTCACACCGCACCTCTTCAGCTGATTATTTTTTCGCCCACCAGATCATATTCAAGCGTATCCGTGATTTTAACTGAACAAAACTCGCCCACCCTGACAGCCCTGCCTGAAACATATACCGAACAGTCAACTTCAGGCGCGTCGGCATAAGTGCGGCCGATGAATTTCCCCTTTTCCCCATCCACCGCCTCGTCTATAAGAACTTCAACAGTCTTGCCCAGGAGGCCCTTATTCAACTCCGACGATATGTCTCTCTGCAAGCTCATTACTTCATCGAGCCTTTCCTCTTTTACTCTCTTCGGTACCTGACGGCCAAAGCCCGCTGCCCTGGTCCCTTCTTCTCTGGAATAGATGAATGCCCCGAGGCGCTCGAATCTCGTGTCGCGCAGAAATTTAAGCAGCTCCGCAAAGTCCTTATCCGTCTCGCCGGGAAATCCTACTATCACGGATGTGCGTAAAGCGATGTCCGGCATCTCTTTTCTCAGTCTCTCGACGAGCTCCGCTATCTGTCTTTTGGTGACATGTCTGTTCATCTCTTTCAATATCTTATCCGATATGTGCTGTATCGGAAGATCCAGGTATTTACATATCTTGCCTTCGTCCCTCACGACGCGGATAAATTCATCGCTGTAATGGGCCGGATGCGTGTAGAGCACCCTTATCCACTTTACACCGTTCCTGACGCGGCAAATGCGCCTCAGTAATTCCGCGAGCGCCATCTTCCCGTACCTGTCTATCCCGAATAGCGTCGTATCCTGGCCTATAATGTTTATCTCTTTCAGATCTTTTGTCCGCGAGATGCCCTTAATTTCCGATACGACGGATTCGATCGACCTGCTTCTGAATGCTCCCCGAAGGTGCGAGATTATGCAATAACTGCAAAAATTACTGCATCCCTCGGATATCTTGACATAGGCATAGTGTCGCGGCGTTAAAGAAAAACGGGGGGACTTTTCGTCATATAAATAATTGAGCTTCCGCGAAACAAGCGTATACTTTTTTTTGCCTAAATTTTTTATCAAATACGGCAGTGACGGAAAATCGCTCGTCCCCAGGACAAGGTCTGCTTCTCTGAGAGTATCGGCAAGTTTGGAGTTATAGAGCTGGCTTAAGCATCCGCATATGACCAGATGTTTTATGTTTCCTTTTTTCTTAAGCTCCGCGGCCTCAAGTATCGCGTCGACAGATTCTTCCCTGGCAGACTCCAGGAAAGCGCATGTGTTCACAATGCAGATATCGGGATTTTTTTCTATATCGACGATCCTTATGCCCGCTTTTTTTAAAGAGCCGAGGATAACTTCAGAATCGAGTAAATTCCTTGGGCATCCGAGGCTGATCATTCCGGCTGTAAGCATAATTGATCAAAGAGGTGTTTTGGGGGTTATTAAGTTATCGTATTTTTAATCCGCTTCTTGTTATTTCCAGATTTCTTATAATGCCTTTGCCGGGCGAACCAAACGATTTCCCGTTCAGTATTATCTCGACAACTTCGCCGTTAGCTATGAAGAGTTCCGCTTTTTCGCGCGCCGTTATTGACTCCGACATGCCCTTGGGCATGACTCTCTGGAATATCTTATCGCCGTCCTTTTTCAGCTCGATCCATACCGGCGCCTTCGTCTTTATGACAATATTCAAAGGCACGGATCTCGGGATATCCGCGCTTTGCGCCAGGGAGACGTTCTGCATTTTCTTTTTGGTATTGGCGTTCCAATTTGCCTTAGCGCCCCTTTTTGTCTGGCTGACGGTCTTTTCCGCGCGTTTTACCTTTTTAGGCGCGGCGGTAAGAAGACGGAAACCGACAAGGGTTACGAAAGAGAGCGCCAGGATTATGAAAAAGGCCACAGCCGTTACTATGACATACTGCAGGACCGTCGACGATTCTTTATGGCTTGACGGGCTGGCAACGTTCATATTTATCTTTGGCGCAACCCTGCCGGAATTTACTTTCGAATAGTCGGACAGGATCTCCCTGGTATCCATTCCGAGATACTCGGCATATTTTTTAAGAAAGCTTCTGACGTAAGTCGGATTAAGTATTTCATCGCACCTTCCGTCCTCCAGCGCCGTCAGGACTTCGGAATGTATATGAGTCTGCCTCTGGACCTGATCTATGGTCAGGGCCTTTCTTTCCCGTGTTTTCTTTAGCTTGTCACCTATGCCTATCATCGAGGCGGAAGGCGTTTCCATTTCATTTGGCATTTTTGGTCTGATACTCCTCCAGTGTCACTAAAATATCCCTTGGCTTCGAGCCCTGATACGGCCCCACCACTCCTTCGTCTTCCATCATATCTATAAGCCGCGCCGCCCTGGTGTAACCAAGGCCCAGCCTCCTCTGCAGTACAGAAACGGAAGCCTGTCCCGATTCCAGTATAAGCCTGACAGCCTCCTCATATACTTCATCCTTTTCGAATTTTTTGAAAGCGCCGGGTTTCTTCTGGACTTCCAGTATATCCTCTACATATTGAGGCTGCCTCTGCGATTTTATAAATGAAGTTATCCTCTCTATCTCCTTGTCCGATATCAGGCTACACTGGGCCCTGACGGGCTTTGAAGCGCCCGGTTCGACAAAAAGCATGTCCCCTCTCCCCAGAAGCTTATCCGCGCCGTTGATATCAAGGACCGTGCGCGAATCTACCTTCGACGCGACCTTAAATGATATTCTCGCCGGAAAATTCGCCTTGATGACGCCTGTGATAACATCCACCGACGGCCTTTGCGTAGCTATTATTATATGAATGCCGACGGCGCGGGAAAGCTGCGCGAGGCGGGTTATCGCCCCCTCGACATCAGCCTGCGCGACCATCATGAGGTCGGCCAGCTCGTCTATTATTATGACTATATAAGGAAGCTTGCCGGAATCCGTATTGCCGAATTTTTCATTATACAGGTCTATATTTCTTACGCCTGACCTGGCAAAAAGTTCGTAGCGGGAGTCCATTTCGCTGACCACCCACGCCAATGTGTTTGCCACGTTTTTCGCGTCTGTCACGACCGGAGACAAAAGGTGCGGCAGGTCATTGAATACCGCAAGTTCAACCCTTTTGGGGTCTATCATTATAAATTTAAGCTCCTCCGGAGTGGAGTTATATAACAGGCTCGTTATAATAGCGTTCACGCAAACTGTCTTACCTGAACCGGTAGCGCCTGCTATCAGAAGATGCGGCATTGTCGCAAGATCCGCGATGACCGGCGTGCCGGCTATGTCCTTACCCAGGCCCAATTTTAATTTAGACCTGGCCCCTCTGTATTCGTTTGAATCGATAAGCTCTCTCAGGTATACCAATGTGCTCGTCGAGTTCGGGACTTCGACTCCTATTGTCCCTTTGCCGGGTATGGGCGCCACGATCCTGACACTCTGCGCCTTCATCGCCAGCGCTATATTATCGCCCAGCGACGTGACCCTGTTAAGCTTTACGCCGGGTGCCGGCTCAAGCTCGTACCTTGTTATAACAGGCCCCTTATTTATTTCCACGACTTTAGCTTCAATATCGAAATCACGCAGAGTCTCCTCCAGCGTGCGGGCGGTCCCCTCAAGATCATCCTTTAATTTTCTTGATTCCATAGGCGGAGGAGAATCCAGGAGGTCGAGGCCGGGTAACTTGTACGAGCCGGACGCGGTGCCCCTTATAACTTTTATTTCATCTTTTTTGCCGTTTTTGTCCGCAGCGTCCCCGGATGAAACTACAGGGGTTGCCGGAACGGCAGGCCTTTCTTTCTTGGGCTCAAGGTTCGTTCTTATCTTTGTTATGACATCTTTCGATTTATTAATGACTTCTTCGCGGGCCTGCTCAAGGACATTCCCCTTATTTTGAGCAGCGACTTTTATAACGGGCTTCTTCACGGTGAATACGGGAGGCCCCTCTTTTCTCGCCGAGGACCGTTCTTTTACATTTTCAGACAAGCCCCTTATGCCTTTAAAGAGCCCTGAAAGGAACGGAAGCAGGAGGAATTCGGTAGCAAGCAAAAGCGAAAGCAGCAGGAGGACCAGTATAACAACTATCGCGCCGCCCCTGCCAAGATACGTTATAAGGAAATCCGAAAATACCAGCCCCAGCATACCCCCCATGCCGAACCTGAAAGAATTATCTCCCCTGCCTATTATCGAGAATATAGAACTCGACGCGAGTATCAGGAAGAAGGTCCCGAATATCTTAAAATATACTTTTTGCGGGGTAACGCTGAATAGCCTTGCCATGGCCCAGGAAAGCACAAGGAGGGGTATCACATATGAACTTACTCCCATTATAAAAAATAACACCGCGCCGACATATACGCCGGCCAGGCCGGCAAAATTCTTTATGGGGACATTGGGCCGCGAGGTGAACTGCCCGAGGTCTGAAAAACTAAAACTTGCGAGGCTTATGAATATAAGTATGGCTATGGCAAAAAATATTATAGCCTGTATTTCATTCCATCTTGTCTTATCCATGGTCTACCTGAATATTATTAATATTCCCGCCAGAACGCAATATATGCCGAAAAGCTGAAACTTGTCCGCTTTTATCAATCTAAGCAGGACCTTAATAGCTATAAAACCTGTTATGGCTGCGATCATTCCGCCCGCAAGGAACAAAACAGCATCCTCGCCCATTACGCCTTCGGTTATTTTATGCGCCTTCAATACGCTCGCGCCGAACACCGCCGGCAGCGCCAATAAAAACGAGAACCTGAAAGCCTCTTCCTTGCTAAGCCCGGAAAGCATACCGGTCGCAATGGTAGCGCCGCTTCTCGATATCCCGGGCATTACAGCGATGCCCTGCGCTATCCCTACGATTATGGAATTGACAACGCCCAGGCCGCGCTCTTTTTTTCTGCTATATTTACAATATATATATGCCGCAAAAAGCCACACGCCGGTCAGGCAAAGCATGAAGCCTACTATCCTTGGCATACCAAAAAATTTTTCTACCGCGTCCTTGGCGAAGAAGCCTATTATGAAAGTCGGCACAGACGCGATAATAATAAAGAGCAATGTCTTCCTGTTTTCCCCGAAAAGGCTTATTATATCTTTTCTGAAAAAAACAATTATCGAAATAAGCGTCCCGAAGTGCAGAAAGACGTCAAAAGCAAGCTGCGGCTCCTTAAGGCCGAACAGGGACTGAAAAATGACCAGGTGCCCTGAACTTGATATCGGAAAAAATTCCGTTATCCCCTGGACTATACCGAGAACAACGGCTTGCAATAATGTCATTTTATACCGGTGTGCCCGAATCCGCCGCCGGACCTTGCGGTTTCGTCAAGCTCTTCGCGCGTCTCGATGTCGGCCCTGACAACTTCCTTTATGACCATCTGAGCTATCCTGTCGCCGCGCTTTACCTTAAACGGCTCTTTTCCGTGATTGATGACGATCAGGCTCAGCAACCCGCGATAATCAGCGTCTATGGTGCCCGGCGTATTCACAAGGCTTATCCCGTGCTTCAGGGCAAGCCCGCTTCGCGGCCGTATCTCGGCCTCGTATCCTTCGGGTATGCTTAAATAAATGCCAGCCGATATCAATTTTATATCGCCTGGCAATAAAGTCACATCCTGTTCAACGTCGGCGCACAGGTCCATACCGCTGGACCCTTGCGTAGCGTATTTCGGAAGAGGCAGATCATCGCAGCCTTTCTTCCTCTTAATATATATCTTTACGTTTTTCAAAGCAGCTTTTCATTATTACATGTTACGACCGGCTTCACCCGTACGCAGATGAACTACTCTCTTCTCCTGCGAGGCGGACGGGGCCTTGCCTCACCTTCGGGCTTATTCTCGTCCGGCTTATAATCAGGGTCAGCTTGTTTCTTAGATAAATTTATGCGGCCCTGATCGTCCACTTCTATAAGCTTAACCGTGACCTCATCCCCTACCTTAACCACTTCATCCGCGCTCTTTACGAATTTATTGGCCAGCTCCGAAACGTGTATCAGGCCTTCTTTTCCAGGAAGTATTTCACAGAAGGCGCCGAAATTCATTATTCTTTTTATCTTGCCTTTGTAGATCTTTCCGATTTCCGGCTCTTCGGTTATGCCTTTTACTATCTCCAATGCCTTATCCATGGCCACAGAATCATTCGACGCGATCTGTA
>JAKLDX010000045.1 GCA_022703295.1 Candidatus Omnitrophota bacterium | reverse complement strand
ATCCTCCCCCATCTGTATATGCCTGAAGATATTTTCCACTACAACTATCGCGCAGTCTACAAGGCTTCCTACGCCGAAAGCAAGGCCTCCCAGGGACATCATGTTCAGTGACACGTTAGAGAAATACATGAGCGCAAAGGTCGCCATGATAGACACGGGAATGGTCAGCGTGACAACGAAAGAGGTCCAGAAATCTCTTAAAAAATAAAGCAGTATAAAAAATACTATTATGCCGCCCTGCCAAGCCGCGTCCGCGACACCGTTTATTGACTCCTTGATAAAGGTGGATTGATCGTATACGACGGCGATATTTATGTCCTTGGGAAGGTCAGCCTTAAGATCGGATATTTTTTTCTTCACCCTTTCGATAGTTTTTATCGTGTTGCCCAGCGCCTGCTTTTGTATGGCTATCGAGATATTCTCTTTTCCGTTATATCTGGAATAAGATGTCCTCTCCTTTACGCCGTCAGTTATATTAGCAACGTCTTTTAAATAAATAAGGTTCTTGTCTCTGGATATGCTTCCCTTTCTTGCCTGCTGCTGCTGTTCCTGCTGGTAATTTTCATCCTGCACACCCGGATAATTAGACCCTATTACGACATCTTCTATATCCTGCACTTTGTCGAATTCTCCCAGCGTCCTTATAAGGTATTCGTAAAAACTTTCTTTTATGGTGCCGGCAGGGTAATTCAGATTGGCGTTGGAAACCGCCTTCGATATATCAAGTATCGGTATCCTTCTCGCCTGGAGCTTGTTCTGATTGATATCTACCTGTATTTCGCGCTCAAGCCCGCCGGATATTGTCGCCGAAGCGACACCTTCCACTTTTTCTACTTCGTCCTTTATCATGCGCTTGACAAGCACTCTCAAATTAAGGAGCGAGCGGTCCTCTTTGGAACTCGTCACGCTGAGTATCAGGATGGGTTTATCGAAGGGGTTGAAAGGAAGGACTATCGGCTCCTCGGCTTCCCTCGGGAGTCTTTCTTTTATCAGGTCTATCTTCTCCCTCATCCCGAGTGCCGCGAAATTTATATTCTGATTCCAGCCGAATTCGGCTATTACAAGAGAGAGGCCTTCTTTTGAAATAGACGTTATTCTCTTCACTCCGGAAACCGTGCCTATGGCCTCTTCGATGGGCTTCGTGACCAGGGTCTCTATCTCTTCCGGTGCGGCATTCTCATACGGAGTTACCACCGTAAGCTGCGGATAAACTATCTGCGGGAACAACTCCTGAGGGAGAAGAAAAAGCGACACCACTCCGAATATCATAAAGCCCGAGACCACCATCATGACGGTCACAGGACGTTCTACAGAAAAACGCGCTAAATCCACCTGCGCACCCTCTTTCCAAAACCCCGCGCCTTCTTTTTCAGTCAGTCGTTCTTAAGAAAGTGCGGGATTGTATTAAACTAATCCTTCCTGAACTTCGGCTATTTCGACCCTAGCTTTGTCTTTAAGCTCTTCCTGTATCTCCGTGACTATAAGATCGTCTTCCTTAAGGCCGTCCTCAACCTCTATCTGGTCCTGCGTCATATACCCAAGTTTCAATTTTCTCACTTCGATTATGCCGAATTCCGGCTGTTTTTCCTTCGCCTCGGGCTTAACTTCTTCTTTTTTGGCCTCTTTCTTCTTCCCGAACGGCCAGATACCTTTTTTCGGTTTTTCCTTTGTCTTGTTTTTGTCTACAGGCGCTTCCTGTTTCGGTTCTTCTTTATGAATAACGTAAACAAAGTAATCGTTCTCTTTCTTCTTCAGGGACGAAGCCGGTATGACGATGTCGTCCTTTTTTTCATAAGTGGCTATTAACGCCCTCAAAAACATACCCGGCTTAAGCAGCCCGTCCTTGTTATCAAGCTCGACCTTTATAGTCTCGGTTTTGGACCTGCCTTCTATTATCGGAGCTATCCTGTCCACTACGCCGCTGAAAGACTTGTTCGGGTAAGCGTCGGCAAATACCTCCACTTTCTGGCCCAGCGCCACCTTGGGTACGTCTTTCTCTATTATATTGAACTCCGCGTACATCTTGTCTATGTCGACAAAGACGCCGACCTTATCATTAGGAGTAACATAGCTTCCAACGTCCATTATCCTGGACCCCAGCATGCCGTTCGACATCGCGTAAATATTCGTTTTATCGAGTTCATTCTTGGCCGATTCGTATTCGAGTTTCGATTGCTCCATCTTGAGCGGGGTTATGGAGCCCAGTTCGAACAATTTCTGGTTCTTCGTAAGTTCCACTTCCGCGTATTTCAGCTTGATGAGGGCTTCTTTCTGGACAAGGCTGGATATGATATCTCCCTCCTGGACCTTTTCGCCTTCTTCAAAGTTAAAACTCTCTATAATACCGGCGACCTGGAATTTAAGGTCCACTTCTTTGAATCCCCTGGCGCTGCCTATGCACGGAAGAGTATCCTTGAAATCTACCTTCTTCACCTTGAACGCCTTTACCGGAAGGCCTTCCTCCTCGAACGTCAAAGCCGCCTTTTCGGCAGGCTTGGCCTTTTTCTTGAATAATACATTCTGTATGTTTCCGACGGTGCGCGAGATCAGTATCAGGCCAACAACGCCTACAAGCAGAATAATGATAAGCTTTTTCTTGGACTTCATGTTTATGCCCATGTAATTCTCCCGTTCTTTTTATTATTCCGTTTCGTCTTTAAAGTAGTCTTCGACTCCCACCGCTTTATTTATCGCGGCCAGAGACGTATGGCAATCGGCAAGCGCCTGGAAATATCCGAATTTTTCCTGCGCAAGTTTTATCATGCTTTCTATGACATTCGAATCCTGCGCTTCATCCATGCCCCTTTTCATCTTCAGTATGTCAAGGTCCGTCTGCTGGTATTTAAGCCTGGCTTCCTGGGTCTGGAGCTGTATCAGCGCTTTTTCATAATTAAAACAGCTCTCTCGAGCTTCAAGCGAGATGTCCTGCCTCGCCTTAATAAGTTCCTGCCTCGCCTTAAAAAACTCTATGTCGGCTGATTGCCTTTCGGAAAAGGCATCAAGTTTATCCAGTACCTTAAATTTAAGCGAGTGGGTCTTGGCCTCCGTACCATGATACGTACTTATAACGGGCTGCCAGCTCTCCTGCGAAAATGAATATTCTGCCGTCGAGCCCCAGATAGGCACCGTGGTAACTATGCCGGCATACCATTGTGGAGACATTGTATCTGGCTGGTCAAGGCCGTCTTGCTCAAGCGCAAGCGTATCCGTATATTGTTCCAGCAATAACCCCCACATGCCTTTGAAATCCACCTTAGGCCACTGCTTTCCCTTGGCTGCTTTCAGGCCGAAATTCTGCGATTCTATCATGAGTGTCTTTATCTTTATTTCCGGCCTGCTGACAAGTGCCGCCGACAGGACCTTATCATATTCTGCATCCACTTTTTTGAATTTCAGGTCTGACTTTATTTTCAGTTTGTCTTTTGTATCCAGGCATATAGCATTTTTTAACAAGAGGTCGGCTATGTCAACATCTCCGGACGCCGCAGTGAACTGTGACTTGACCTGGCTGGCCTGAGAGGTCACATTGAGATACTCTAACCTGGGGGAGACGCCGGCCTCAAACTGCTTTGTTACCACCGAGTATATCCTGCTAACTTCCTGCGAAAGCTCGTCCTGTATTTTCACGTTTTCTTTTGCTTTCGCAAGGCCATAGTAGGCTTTCTTAACCTGAAGGACAAGTTCGTTCTTTATCCTATTGTAATCGTTTTTAGCTACCTCCGCGTTCTTCTCTGCCTGCTTGGATGTATAATAGAGCTCTCCTCCGCGAAAAAGCGGTTGATTCAATTCGCCGTAACCCCTCTTCCCGATATAAGCCCTTTCATTATACATGCCTGAGTATGCATCATACCCCCACGTGAACGTTGGAAGCATATTCCTCCTGGCTTCCCATACACGCATTCTGGCAAGGGCCATGCTCTTTTCGGCGATCTGCAGCGGGAGGTGATTTTTAACAGCTATATCGATGCAGTCATTTACGTCCAGGACGCCGGCCGGGCCGGACGGCAGGACGGCCATTTCGACGATTCCGACTTCCGGTTTAAAAACTTTTTTTGTCTTAATGCTTTCTTTCTGGAATTTTTTGGTTTTTATATTAAGGGAAAATTTCGTATCCGTCTTTAGGACAGCTTCGTCTTTTGCCTTTTCGGCACTCGGCGCTTTGACGGTCATGGCATCATTGGGAATACTGATCTTCTGTTTCTCGCCGGGCCCCGGGCCTTGTGGGGTATTCATATTCAGATTCAGCTCTTCCTTTTCAAGACGGCCGTTCTCCTGCGCCGCGCTCTGGGCAAATGCCGAAGAGCAGAGCAATACTCCGAATATAGTAAATATTATAACCTTAATATTTGAACGAAATATCATCATAGTATACGACCTTAAACCCCTGTAGATTTTTCGCCTGCGCCGGCCTGAAGCATCGATCTTTTCTTCCGATAATCCCTCATATATTTACGCATATAATCCCTGTGCCTGCCTCGATGTTCCTCCCGGTAGAGCTTCAGATATTCCTGATGCTCCTTACGCCAGTCGAGCGACCTCTGCCTGCAGGTTTCCTTCCAGGAGGAATCCTGGTTCTCCTTATACTTGAAATAGTTCGGATTCCTCCCCCGCCAGGTTTTCATGTTGTCGAGCTGCCGCTGATATTGGCATTCCAGTGAGGAGCAAATTTCCTGATTGGGCCTGTACTTGTTCGGTAGAAAAGCCTTGCCGCAAACCTTGCATGTCCTTTCTTCGGTCATACGATACCTCGCTTTTTTATTTTCAGGCTTTCAGTAAAATCTCCCTTATGGCAAGAGAAGCCGCCCCCAGACTTACAGCGTCTTCCCCGATAGCGCCTAGCGCTATTACGACATTCGAGTACTTGTTCAGTGAGAGCTTCCTAACGACCCTCTTCACCGGCGCGAGAATAAGCTCACCCGCCTCTTCCACCCCTCCGCCTATCACGACTACTTTAGGGCCGAATAAATTTATAAGATAAGCGGTCTTGAGGCCGAGATTCATACCGACATGCTCCACTATATCAGTAGCTATTTCGTCTTTATCTTTTGCCGCGGCTATAACTGTTTTTTGCGTAATATTCGCGATGTTGCCTTTCACGAGGTCCACTATTCTTGTGCCGACGCCTTTTTCTATTTCCCCCTTCGCGGATTCGACCATGCCGAGGGCCCGGCCCCAGCCTGACAGGTACTCCGTATATTCCGGCGAATCGGATTTTCCGTATTCACTTTCGGAATCGATATAGGTCTCATTCTTTATTATAACTCCGTATCCAAGATCTGAATGCATATAAAGCAGATCGTCGCCCTGCGAGGCGGGATTGAGCCTGTTTTCCGCGGACGCAGCGCAAATCTCCCTTGCGGATGTAAAAACCTCTATGCCGGATTTCTTTCTGATATCCTCGACGGAAACAGCATCCGGGTTTGATATTCCTATGCCGACGGCCTTTATCTTGTCAGGTTCAACGCGGGATCTTTTTATGACGTCTTCTACCGCGGCGATTATGCCGGGAGTATCCGCTTTACCGGATATGCCCACGGAGTTTTTCTCTATAGCATTTATTGCCAGATCTGTCAGCGCTATCCTCATGCCTGAGTCATTCACGTCTACACCTATGGCATAATTACCTTTTAAATTAAGCTCCACCAGCTCCGGCTTTCTTCCACCCGTAGAAACGTCAAAACCTCTTTCCAGGACAAGGTTCTGACTTATATAATTTTTCATGTAATTCGATACGGAGACTGTGTTGATGCCGGTTATTTTGGAAATATCAAGCCTTGAGATAATGCCTTTTTTTCTCATGACTTCAAATATTTCCAGATTCTTTTTTGATTTTTCGGACAGCGGGCGGGGATTAAATAAGAATTCTCTCTTTGTTTTCATTTTCCTAACTTTAGGTTTAAAAAAAATTGTTAGAAACTAACTTTTTACAAAGTATACCTAATGAACTTCCAAAAGTCAATGGCTGGCAAGATTTTCAAATTTTTACTGTTTTAACTTGCTTATGCGCTCTTCGCACTTTTTCGCTTCTTCCGGCTTGCCCATCTTTTCGTATAATGCCGACATGTTACTTAGTACGCTTTCAAGGTTGGAACTCTCCGCTCCGAATACCCTTTCGCTTACCTCGAGGGCGCGTTTATATAATTTTTCGGCCTCATCATATTTTGACTGGTAGGAATATACCGTTGCCAGGTTATTCATGTCCGTTATTATTTCCGGGCTGTTGGCGCCAAGCCCTTTTTCATCCATTTCAAGGGCCTGCTTCATAAGCTGCTCCGCCTCGGGATATCTGCCTTCATTGGAATATACCGCCGCGAGATTATTGATGCAGGTCGCTATGTTCCTGTGCCCCGGCGGGAGCGTAGCGGCATTTATAGCAAGCGCGCGTTTCAATATCTCCTCGGCCTCAAGATACTTATTCTGCGACATATAAACGCCGGCAAGGCCGCTGAGAGTCTCGGCTACTTCCGGGTCCTCCATACCAAGCAGTTTTTGCTCCGTGTCCAGAAGCCTCATATAATAAAGTTCGACGTTCGAATACTTGTTTTGCGCTTCGTAAAGGGCGATGATGTTCTTCAGGTCCCTGATCATGGCGATGTGATATTTGCCGAATGCTTTTTCGTCGATCGCAAGCGCCCACTGCAGCATGCCTTCGGCCTCCTGGAACTTTCCGTCATTTATGTACAGTCTCGACAGCCTGTTAAGCGATGTAGTGACGTTTGGTCCGTTCTTGGACAGGTCCCTCTGGCCTATATCCATGGCATTCTTATAGAGGCCTTCTGCTTCTTTTAACTTACCCTGCATTTCATATACAAGCGCGAGGTTATTCAGAGATACGACAACTGCGGGGTTTTCCGGTCCCAGAACTTTCGCATTTATGTCGAGAGACCTCCTAAGCATCTTTTCCGCTTCGGGGAATTTATTCTGGTATGAATATACGGATGCCAGGCTATCAAGGATCTTCGCGACTTCCGGGTTCTCCGGGCCGAGGACCTTCTCGCTTATATCAAGCGCCCTTTTGTAGAGGCTTTCGGCTTCTGCGTATTTACGCTGGGCGGTGTACACTATAGCCAGATTGTTAAGGTCTGTTATTATCTCCCGGCTGTCGGTTCCGAACGCCTTTTCGTCTATGGCGAGGGCGCGTTTAAGCAGTTTTTCCGCGTCCTGAAATTTGCCCTGATGGGAATATGCGGCGGCCAGGTTATTAAGATAGGTGGCCAGGTTCTTGTGATCGGCCGGAAGGGCCTTTTCGTTTATCTCGAGCACTCTCTTTAAGAGCGCTTCCGCATCCTGGTATTTTCCCTGGGCGCGATAGACGTCTGAGAGGCTGTTAAGAATTACGGCTATTTCGGGATCATCGCCGGGAAGGGTCTTCTGGCGGAGGGCGAGAAAATCGGTAAGGATATCCTGCGCCTCCTGGAACTTTCCGTCATTTATGTACAGTCTCGACAGCCTGTTAAGCGATGTAGTGACGTTTGGTCCGTTCTT
>JAKLDX010000044.1 GCA_022703295.1 Candidatus Omnitrophota bacterium | reverse complement strand
ATCTGGATCACATAGAAAGATATAAAATATTGAAGCCTAAAAGCAAGATCGGCTTCATGCGAAAATTCGTCTTATGGTACCTGCGGGGTTTTCATAAAGCCGCGGAACTGCGCAATAAAGTATCGCTTGTAAAAGATTACGGAAAGATGGTAGAATTGATCAACGATATAGAATAAAGGAATTGAAACGTTAATAAATGATAGAATTACTCCTGAAATTGATCGTCAATATAATATCGCTCTTTGTTGTTATTTTTATAGCGGGGGGAGTGAGCGCGGACAGCTGGCAGTCTGTTGTTGCGGCGGCTATTGTGCTGGTATTTTTAAATGCCTTCCTTAGGCCTATTATAATTTTGTTCACGCTCCCGTTCAACATGCTTACGCTGGGGTTATTCACATTTATCATAAACGGTTTCATTTTCTACATAACCGCAAGATTTGTAAAAGGCTTCAATGTCATAAGTTTCTGGAGCGCTTTCTGGGCGGCTATACTTTTCAGCATAATAAGCTTTTTATTAAATATACTGATAAGGCCAAAAGGCCTTGGAATAAAGATGACGTCGCGCAGGCCCCCTGACCGTCAGGCAGGCGGCGATAATATAATCGATATAGAAGCAATTAACTCCAAAAATAAGGGGGAACAAGGGTGAATAAAAATTTGAAATTTGTCCTGATTACGATCATTGCTATAATAGCTCTATTTTTCATCTACAAGGCAGCATTTATAAGGACTGTTTATTACGAGATCGGGGGAATAAAGATACCGTCGAAATACAACATTCTGACAGGAACCGTAAAGCCCATAACAAACTACAGGGGAAAGGCCTTAAAAAAGACGGTTCAAGATACGAAGATGTCTAAAGTAGGCTTGTCCGAGGAACAGGTCGTGCTTGCGCAATTCAGGTGGGCACTATTCGAAGAATGGGCCAACTCACACCCCGAATACAAAGGCTGGCAGAACAACGCCGCAACCTTCAAAAAAGCAAATGACGCTTTTAAGAAGGAGATCGAGGCGCGCGGGACCAAATTCAAGGTTGTAAAATAAGCGCCCGCATTGCAAAATAGTAAATATAATGATATAATTATTAAGCTATAGAGGCGTGAAATGAATAATAAATCTAACGGATTTACGCTTATAGAGGCGGTCGCGGCTTTTGTCCTTGTATCATTTATCGCTATAGCAGGTTTCTCTTTCTATCCCTATTATAAAAAATCACTCCTAAGAGCAGAGATCAAATTCACCGCTGTAAATTTTGCCAGAGAGACATTGGAGCTTCTGTCCTGGCAAACAACTACCCTGCCTGTTACTAACGGGGAGGTCGATAACCCTCTGCCGTCAGATTCCGGACTTATGAAGAAAGTGAGTAACGCCAAGCGAACCTATTCTGTGAAAATGGACCCTACGGGAAGTTACAAGATCATAACCGCTACGGTGTCATGGGACTACTAAAAAAAGTTTTGAAGCAACCAGGTTTCACGCTGCTAGAAATCATGGTAAGCATGCTTGTAATGCTCATCATCATCCTTGGCATCACTTCTTTTTACGGTATCGAATATAATTTTCGCAAAACGATACAGGACGATACCGCCATAGCAAGAGAGGCCAGGATAGCGATGGACCACATGGTATCTACTCTCAGGTGGGCAAAGGACGGCACGGTCACAGTCGCTGCAAACAAGGTAACAGCGACCATAGCAGGCGGCCATCTGCCCTATATCACCGCTGACACGAAAGTGACATATGAGCAAAAAAATAAAAGTGAATATCTGGAATACACCATGGGGGCAGTAGGGGCTATTAAGATAGCCAGGTATGTATCATCTTTCAGCCCGGAACTGGCTGCGAATTCGCGCGACCTGAAACTAAGGCTTACCATGCAAAAAGGCAACAGCCAGTTCTATCTCAGGACTTTCGTGCATATAATAGGAGATTATTAATGGATTCGAAGTCGCAAAAAGGATATTCTCTTATAATAGTAATTCTGATCCTCACAATCTTCCTGACCTCGAATGTAGGCCTTCAGGCGTATATACAGAACTTATTCCGGGAAGTAGGCTTTGAAGAAGTTGAGCGCACAAAGGGTTATTATCTTTCTCTCGCAGGATTAAGATATGCATCCATATTACTTAAAGACCCGACAAGCCTGGTATTCCAAGGTCATAAATATCAAGTTACGGGAAAAGAACTCGGCGGCGACCTGTTTAAGGACCTATCAACGACCTCCGGTAAACTCAGCATAACGATAACCGAGATAACGAGCGGCGCTGATGCGGGGAAATACACTACCGAAGCTACATACAACTACTAAAAAGGATATGCCACCCAATCTGTCCCTGAATAAAAAAGCTGGCTTCACTCTGATGGAGCTGATGTTGGTGGTAATTATAGTCGGAGCGATCGCATCTCTTTCTTTTCCGATAATGTCGAGCCAGCTGCGCAAGGTTTATGCCGACGAAGCCATATCGACATTGGGCTCTATACACTCCCAGCTGCGGTTGAATAAGACCCAGACCGGCTATTACAGTAAATATACGGACGCATCCGGCGCGCTAGTACAGATCAACGCCGGCCCCGTATCCGATAAGATCCCTCCTTTCAACGACCAAAATCTTACGAGATCCTATTTCGTAGCCCAGGATTACACGGTAAAAAGCATCAGCCAAAACGCATTTGTCATAGAAGCAAAGGGGAGCAAGGCCAAGGTTAGCGGAATAACGATAACCATCAATCAGGATGGGACAGTTGCCGGAAGCGGTTATTGATCAGAAAAACTTTTTGCTCTAAAATGAAAATTGCAAGCGCCAAGACATGGCTAATATTATTTTTTTCTTTAATCACTGCCTCATTAACGGATAATGCAAAGGCCGAAGAAATCAGACTTACATGCATAATTCCCGCCTCTGCCGCAGCGCCTGTCAGAAGGCCATACTGCAATACATCCGGCAATGTCACGCTGAATGTAGCCTATCCCGCCATATTATACAAGGGCACGCCGGAATCGGGGAGATGGATACCCAGATCAGGCTCAAGTTATCCGGGAGCTGTTTCGATACCTGTTCAGGCAGGAGATATAGTGGAAGTAACCTGCGCAGGCAATGTATTTGGCAGCGCTGTAGCAACCATTAAATTATTAAGCGGCTCCGCTGATCAGATATTAAACCAAGAGATCACTACAGCTCAAAATAATTTCCCGAATGTATGGAAAGAATATACCGTGAAAGGAATTTTCAAAGCCACGGCAACCGGCGTTCTCACCTTCACGCATCAGTTCTGGCTATCAGATTATCCTTTTCATACGGATATAACATTGACAAATTGGTCAACCTGCGCGGAAGTGGTTGAAAGCGCGACTAAATCGGGTTAAAAATTGCAAAAAAAAGAATGAACACACAATCTAATTATCTTAAAATTTTGCTCATCTTGTTTTTTATAATGATATCACCGGTACCAGCCGCATTTCCCGAGGGCAATACCGTATTGCTGGCTATAACCTCATCAGGCCAAAGCATTACCACGGGCGGTAGAAATATATATTGGAATTCGGCCCCTAATGAAGAAGTCATAATACCGCACCCTACCTCAAACTATACCCCTTCGAGCAATTTCAAAGTATCCATTCCTGTTAAGAAGAATGATGTCGTCAGCATAACATTTTCGGGAAGTGTTTTCGGCAATACATATATGGGGCAAATATTGGTATCCGGCGCCGGCGGCGGCTTCCGATATATCAGTCCTTATCAGGGGGGCGCGTTCGGGTGGTCTGCACATCATATGGTCTACCGGCCGTATTCTCAGAGAGCATTCTACCAGGCACCCGCCGATGGCACGCTAGTCTTCTACCAGGAATTTATCCAGGCAGACCTTAATAAAAATGGCCTGGATTACCCGGTGCGGCTAAGCGGCAGAGTTGCTATAGCAGAGGTAATAAAAGGCTCCACGATCAACTCCGGCACATCATATTAAAAAGGCATATAAAACAATGAGCCACATCTCAAAATTTCTTAAAATCGCCTTCCTGGCCGCCGTAATGGCCATAACATCTTTTTCAGAATTATCTTATGCTGAAAAAATTATTATGACCAAAGTGATGCCCGCAGCGACGACAGAAAGAACCATTTATTACAACAACAAAAACCAGGGCTGGGATTATCCGGTGGTGCATCCCTGGCCTACCGGTCAACCATCAAGCAATTTCAGCGTCAGCATACCTGTCAAAAACGGAGATTTTGTCGAAGTGACTATTGCTTTCGGCGCTCACGCTTACATGCACGGCGCCATAGTATTAGCTGGCGGCAGTGCCGTATCCGTATATTCCCAGCCAATCGTAATGAGCTGGTACCCTCCCAATGCGGATGTGGTATGGGCTAATTTCACAATGAAAGCGATATACAGAGCCACATCCGACAGTACGCTTGTTTTTAAACCTGAATTCTGGGCCGGCGAATTCACAAACACTTATGACGCAATAACGGGCGACAGGTGGTGCCTATGCTATTTTGCGGAAGCAGAAGTTGTGAGTCAATGACATATACTTCTAAATAAAAAACTACTTTACACACTGCGTTATAAATAGTATAATTCTGCACAATGATTAAGCAAAGCACTGCTTCAGTAAAAACCGGATTTGATAACGATAAATATTTAAAAGAACAAACTTCCGCCATAGTTGAACGTGTCAAAAAATTCGATAACAAACTTTACCTCGAGTTCGGAGGCAAGCTTTGTTACGATTATCACGCCGCAAGGGTCCTGCCCGGATACGATCCTAACGTCAAGATAAGGCTGCTCCAGTCGCTGAAGGACAAGCTCGACATCGTGCTCAGCATCTACGCCGGCGACATAGAGAAGGGAAGAGTCCGCGGCGATTTCGGGATAACCTACGACGCCGCCACCTTCAAGCTCATCGACGACCTGAGAAAATGGGGCCTGGACATACTCGCAGTAGTCATTACGCGTTTTGCCAACCAGCCCTCCGCTGTCGTATTCAAAAATAAACTTGAGCGACGAGGTGTGAAGGTATATCTCCATTACCCAATCGAGAGATATCCCGCTGACATAGATTTTGTGGTAAGTGATTCCGGCCTTGGCAAAAATGATTATGTCGAAACAAAAAAGCCCATAGTAGTCGTTACCGCTCCAGGCCCTAATAGCGGAAAGCTCTCTACCTGCCTGTCCCAGCTATATCACGAACATAAACGAGGGATAAACGCAGGCTACGCAAAGTTTGAGACATTTCCGATATGGAACCTGCCGCTGAAACACCCCGTGAACGTTGCGTATGAGGCAGCGACGGCCGACATACAGGATTTTAACCTGGTAGACCCGTTCCACCTCGCCAAGTACAAGGAAACCGCGATAAATTACAACCGCGACGTCGAAAGCTTTCCTATACTCAAGCTCATATTGACCAAAATACTGGACAAGAACGCGAATCTTCCAGTGTACAATTCGCCTACGGATATGGGCGTGAACCGCGCCGGGTTCGGGATAATAGATGACGCCGCAGTCCAGTGGGCGGCAAAACAGGAATTGATAAGGCGCTATTTCCGGTATAACGCCGAATACCTCCTAGGCATAGAAAAAAAGGAGACCGTGGACAGGGTTGAGCTGCTGATGGAAGGTATGGGTGTAAAAGTCACCGATCGTATTGTTGTGGATGCTGCCAGAAAAACCGCTGAGGAAGCCGAGAAAAACGGCAAGGGATTCGCAGGCATATATTGCGGCGCGGCCATGCAGCTTAAAGACGGCCGCATAATAACCGGAAAAAATTCCTCGCTCATGCATGCCGCTTCGAGCCTTACCTTAAATGCCGTAAAGGTACTCGCGAACATACCTGACGAGATATTGCTCCTTTCGCCGCATATAATAAGCCAGATATCGAAACTTAAAGAAGGCATACTGAACTCAGAGCCGGAAAGCCTCGATCTCGAGGAAACCCTGATAGCCCTTTCCATAAGCGCGACCACAAATCACACAGCGGAGATCGCTATGAAAAAATTGGTCGACCTGAGGGGCTGTGAAATACACATGACGCACATACCTACGCCCGGCGATGAGGTGGGCCTGAAGATGCTCGGCGTAAACATAACCACGGACGGCAAATTCTCCTCCCGCAACCTTTTTGTAACCTAGGCAAATCACTCTTGACATTGAAAAAAGGGTATGCTAAAATCCCCTTACTGAAGAAAACTCACATTCCAAGGAGTGTGGATTAAAATGAATGATCATATGATTATGGAAATTAACAATGGGTACAACAAAGGGGAGCTCACAACTCAAGGGAAGTAATATCTTTAAAAATGCTGAAAAGCATGGCCAGGGGGACTATCGTCTCTGCCTGGCCTTTTTTGTTCCTATCAAGCAAGCGGAGAACATATGAAAGCTAACTTAATACTGGAAGACGGGAGCGTTTTCGAAGGCGTTGGCGTTGGCGACATCAAGGAAGGCATAGGAGAGGTCGTCATAAACACGGCTGTTGTCGGGTACCAGGAGATAATGACAGACCCCTCGAATGCCGGCAAGATAATGGTGCTGACATATCCTTTAATAGGTAACTACGGCGTGGCCCGCAAATTCGACGAATCGAGAAAGTGCTGGTTGTCCGGCCTGGTGATAAAAGAGCCGTCCAGGATCTACTCTAATTGGCAGGCAGAAGGATCGTTCAAGGATTTTCTTATAAAAGAGGGGGTCGGTTGTATCGCCGATGCCGATACCAGGACGATCGCCGTCACGATCAGGGAAAAAGGGGAGATGCGCGGCATCATATCTACGGGTAAAGAATCCGCCAAAGAGCTCATGGCAAAAATCACCGCGCACAATAAGAACAGTTTTATAAAAGACACCTCCGTAAAAAAAATAACGGAAATGCCGGGCGGGGCAAAAGGACCGAAAGTAGCTGTACTGGACCTCGGCATACCCAACAGCTTCCTGAAGCAACTCAAGGCGCTTGGGTGCGACATAGTGCTTTTGCCGTACGATACGCCTGCGGGCGATATCATATCAGTGAAGCCGGACGGCCTTATAATATCAAGCGGGCCGGAAAACGACGAAGCTGCGCCTAAAATAGCTGAAACAGTAAAAGCGATCCTGGGAAAAATACCGATGCTCGGTATCTCCGCCGGACACGAGATCATCGGCATGGCCCTGGGCTGTGCTATCGAAAAGATGAAACTGGGCCATAGGGGCGTTAACTACCCCGTTAAAAACCCGAATTCGTTCAAGGGCGAGATAACCGTGCAGAATCATTCGTTTGTAATAAACAGTGATTCCATTAAAAATAAAAAGAATGTCACCGTAACATTGCGTAATCTAAACGACGATTCCATAGAAGAGATGGAGAGCAGGCAGCTGCGTTTCATATCAGCACAATATTATCCCGCAAGCCCCGGATTAAATGAAGTCAACGCCCTGTTCATAAGATTTTTGAATATGGCCTGTCCGGGTAAACATATCAGCCGTAAAAACGAGACACTAAAATATACAGAGGTAGCACATGCCAAAACGTAAGGATATACATAAAATATTGATGATAGGCTCAGGCCCGATAGTAATAGGCCAGGCGTGTGAATTCGATTATTCCGGTTC
>JAKLDX010000043.1 GCA_022703295.1 Candidatus Omnitrophota bacterium | reverse complement strand
CTTGTTGACCCAAACCAACCTTCCGGTCTCAACATCTTTGGCGTAAACGCTATTTGCGTATTCTTCTATTTTCTTTTTCAGGAAACTATTGCCGTAAAATTCCTGAGTCCATCTATGCGAACCGGCTATCGCATAGAGCCTGCCGCTTTTCGATTTGTAAATAGTCGGCATACACATACAGACGTCCATATCATATGTCGGGGCGTTCACAAAATTACCTTTTCCGTCAAGAATTCCCAGGCTTCCTTTAATGTACGGCGCGCTTCTCGTAGCATACACAATCCTTGCTATGCCGCCGCTCGTCAGAAAAGATGACAGTCCTCCCTCAAGGAAATCTCCGTGAACATTCTTGTGCCACATAAACCGTTTTTTATCGGAAATACCTTTATCCGACCTGACGCAATATACCCTTATAGGAAGCGGCGCATGCGTGCCGAAGATTATCTCTTTGCGGCCGTCACCATCAACATCTATAACTTGCGTCGATACCCCTCCCGCTATACCGAAGGGCAACGGCCAGGTAAATATTGCCTTGCCGGTTTTGCCGTCAAGGCAATACAGTTTTTTTGTGTAACTGGCGATATAGACTTCAGGCCTACCGTCGTGCTCGACATCGTCCACGATAGCTTCCGGATAATAAGAATTCCAGACTATTGTTCCGTCGGTAAAGATTTTTGCCTGCGGCCTGAAGCACCACTTTAAACCGAATGCCTTCGTATCCTGCCTTGAGGATAGATCAATAAACTCTTCTTTGGAATATTCATATTTTTTCGTAATGTCGCCCAGTAACAGAACGCGCATCTGGTGATAAAACAGGAAGTTGGATCTGTAAACGTAAAATAAAGCGGCGGCTGATATTAATAACGCGGCCGAAAATGCCAGCACTAAAATAATTTTGGTTTTTTTCATCCGTTATTTCCCGAAATTATTATACAGATCACATCCGGTGCCTTCAGTGTTGCCATACGGCATTATGTGATAAGGCGGATATCCTCTTTTTACAGGAAAGGAGGTGTCGAAACACACCACAAAACCGTTCATAAAAGTAATGAGCTCCCAATACCTGTCATTATCGCAATCCGCCAATACATGATGGTCGTAATAATTTTCCTTCGGATTTTTCAGGTCATCCACCGTGGTTTGCCACCTGGATTCGTATTCTATTTTGCCGCTCAAGGCATCATATATAAGCAGTTTTATTGCGCTATCGCCGAAATCTTCCTTCAAAAATTCCGGGGCGCCGTCGCTGTCTATATCGAGAAGATACCGCACAGCGCTAAAGTCTCCGCTGATACCATAAAGCCCCGTATTGCCTATATATGGTAAACAATACAAATTACCTTTTTCGTCACAGCTGATCACATAAATGTCCTTTACGGCGTCTTTAAAATGAAATTTATACTTATAAGGCAGATACCCTAACACCTGCCCGTCCTCATGGTCCAATATAACGGTCTCGTAGCGTTTATTTACAGGGCCATATATCACTTCTTTCTTTCCGTCAAAATTAATATCGGCTATCATCATCGGCCCCGCGCCCATGTCCCATCCCAGGCGGGTAACCCAACCCAGGTCGCCGCTTTCTGTGTTCTTGGCGATTATGCTGCCGGAGTATTCGTAATTACTGTCTTTCCAATTATGAGAACCGGTAATAGCGTAAGGCATTCCTTCTGCGGAAAGATAGATAGAGGGCTTAGCCATTCCTGTGTCAACGCCATACGTAGGCCTGTTTACATTGCGTCCCTTGCCGTCAAGCACGCCCAGGCTCCCTTTCATATATGAGGCGCCCTTTGTGGCGTATACTATCCTAGCCGCACCGGAGGCGTTTTTGAAAGACGTAAGGCCTCCTTCCAGGAAATCGCCGTGGATATCTTTATGCCATACCAGCCGTCTGTCATCCGGAATATCTTTCCCGGTCCTTATACAATATATCCTTATCGGCAGAGGTGCATGCGTACCGAAGATCAGCTCCTTGACTCCGTCATTATCCACGTCTATAAGTTGGGCCGATACGCCGGCAGTTATACCGAACGGTAATTTATATTCCCACAACCCTTTGCCTGTCTTACCATCCAGGCAATATACTTTTTTAGAGTAGCTGGCGATATAGACTTCCGCGTTCCCGTCAAGGTCAGCATCATCTACAATAGCCTCCGGATAATACGGATTCACCCGCGCGCCTGTATCGTCATGGAAAAACCGAGCCTCCGGCCTGAAATACCATTTCAGCCCGAACAACTTCGAATCCTGCTTTGAGTGGAGGTCCGCAAATTTTTCCTGCGTGTATTGATAGGCATCGGTCCTGTCGCCTAATAATAAAACCCGCAGTTCGTGGTATAGCAAAAAGTTCGTCCTGTTCGCGAAAAGCACCGTGATCGCGATAGCGACGATAAACACAACACCAACCAGGGATATTTTTTTATTTTCTCTCATCGATAAAAACCTTATGCCATAGCTCCAGATTTAAGAGCGCCCAAAGTTTGTATTTATTATCGGTAACGCCGCCCTGGTGGTCATCTATCAGCTTCCTGACGGCATCCCTGTTGAAATACCCTCTGTTTATGCACTTATCATCCAAGAGTATATTCCTTATATAATCCTTCATCTCATTTTTAAACCAATGCCCTATGGGAACACCGAAACCCATTTTTCGCCGGTACAGCACCTCTTTCGGGACAAACCTCGACGCAAGTTTTTTAAGCAGGAACTTGCTTGTATTGCCTCTTAATTTCAGGCTCACGGGCAAGCGCGCCGCGTATTCCATCACCTTGTGATCCAAAAGCGGGCTTCTTGCCTCCAGGGAGTTGGCCATGCACGCGATATCCATCTTCACGAGAAGATCGGCAGCGAGATATGTCTCGATATCGACCTTCATGAGGCGGTCAACAGCGCTTTTGATGTAAGATGAATCCAGTATTTTTTCTTCGAGCCAATGTGAACTCTGCCTGGCAAGAAAAACCTGCCTGAAATCATCCGTGTAAAGTTTATTTTTTTCTTCATCCGTAAAATAACTCATCCAGTAAATATACCTCTCCGGGAATCTCCTGTACTGTTCCATGGCCTGCAGGAAATGCTGTCGCCGTGCGAGAAAATCCTTCCTTTTGCCGTCCAGGAAAGACGAGGTAAAAGAGAGCATCGACGCGCCGATCCCGAATGTCCATTTAGGCATCCACTCCAGGAGCGCCGACAACCTCACGCCCTGGTAACGGTCATATCCCGCGAAGGACTCGTCGCCGCCGTCGCCGTTAAGCGCGACCGTCACATGTCGCTTTGTCTCATTAGCTACATAATAAGTTGGCAGGCACGATGAGTCGCCGTAAGGCTCATTATAATGCCAAACCAGTTTTTCCAATATATTGAGGACTTCGGGTTTCACTATAAATTCGGAATGTTCTGTTCCGAGGCGCTCGGCGACTTTCTTCGCGTATTTTATCTCGCTGTAATCCGCGTAATCGAAACCTATCGTAAATGTCCTGACCTTCTCGGCGGATAGCTGGCTCATGAGCGCCACTACAAGGCTGGAATCTACACCGCCGCTTAAAAAAGCGCCGAGAGGCACATCCGATATCAGGCGGATCCTGGTCGCTTCCTTAAGAATGGACAACAGTTCTTCTTCGTACTCCTCGATGCTGTCCCTCATGATCTTCGGCTCATACGACAGGCTCCAGTAACGGGATATTCGTAAGCCTTTTTCATCGAGAATAAGGTAATGGGCTGGAGGCAGTTTCCTGATGTTACTATATATGCTCTCCTGCGGCGGCGTATATCCGTAAGTAAGATAAAAATCTATGCTTTCCAGGCTTACTTCTTTTTTCACCTCATCGTCGCATGTAACGGCTTTTAGTTCCGATCCGAATACAAAAGACCTGCCGTCATAATGATAATATAACGGCTTCTTCCCTATCCTGTCACGCGCGGCAAATAGCCTCTTCTTTTTAGTATCCCATATTACAAATGCGAACATCCCCCTCAGGTCATCGAGCGCCTTTTCCGCCTTATCTTCATACAGATGTAGAATCACTTCCACATCGCACCGAGTCTTGAACACATGCCCCTTCTTAACTAATTCTTCCCTGAGCTGCAGAAAATTATATATCTCCCCGTTAAATATTATCCATAAGGAACCATCCTCATTCGACATAGGCTGGTGACCGCCGGCCAGGTCTATAATACTTAACCTGGCATGCGACAAACCGACAAACGGCTTTGAGGCGTTATCCAAATAAATGCTGCGATCGTCCGGTCCTCGGTGCTGCAGAACAGCAAACATCTTTTTCAACAGATCTTCGCTTATCCTGTTTTCAAAGCTTACTTTTCCAGCTATGCCGCACATTTTTATCCTCCCTCCCAAAAAAATTCATTAATCAAAATATATTTCAAATATATGAGGCGTCAGGTCTATTATTGTCCCTTTGTTCTTTGCATATAATTCACTACTCTCAGCCCTTCTTTTTTCGTTCATATTTTCTTTCATTATAACTCCGTGTTCCGCATAATAATCTTTTAAGGCGCCGAGGGCCTCATCAAATGTTTCATATTTCCATTTTTTGTTATTACCGTCATAAAGTATCTTTTTAAGATAATAATCCGATTCCCCTCTATCGTGGTGCGTATGAAACCTTGCGTATAGCTCCAAGAGATTAACTGGCACCCCGTCCTTGTTAGCATAGTAGGCGTTAAAATAAGAATCCATTAATATCGTCTTATTATATTGACGGCAAAATACCTTTACGACCCAGTGACCTCCTATAGGAATGGCAGTGGCTATAAAACCATTTCTTCGCGCCATCAGGCTGAATTCCATTGCCATCTCATCACATCCGCGTTTTTTATCTACTCCATAATCATGGCACCATTTCATAATATGTTTAAGGGTTTCGAAATCCTTAGTTGTAGCCATATCGGCTATAATTTTAAAATCCGGATTGTTGAGTATTTTTATCTCTTTCTTATAATCATTCAAAAAATTGGACAGCCTTTCTCCGCGCGCATTATGCACACCCAGTTTATAGAGCCCATAAGCTGTTGAATAGATTAATACTATAAATAGCAAACCTAATACTATTTGTTTATTGCCTCGTGGGATCTTCATTAACTTTCCTTTCTGCTCTCAGCACGTTATATAAAAATGTACCTATCTTATAAGCCTTTAATCAATCGTATAATAAAATCCCAGTTAAAATAGATAAATATATTAAGAGCAACGTAAAAAACCGAAAAAGCGATAAAGATATTTTTCCACCTGGAATTGAACATATTCGCTATTGAATAGGCGGCTCCTATCATAATAAGCGTCTCCAAAGGATACCTGAACCGCGGGTCGCCCAAGAATACGAGCGATATGAATATGAAGTATATGAAAGAGCCGAGAGCGAGCTGATAGAATGGATTATCCTTTTTCATGATAAAAAGGGATACTAGGAAAAACGGGAAAAATATGGCATAACAGAAATTGTATTCATAGCCCGAGTAAAAAGGCTGGAAGGCCACAACCACTTTTTTCAGCAGCAGCTTCGGCATCCTCGTTTTGTGCGTTTTTATAAAATCAGCCGCTTCCTTCATCATGAAATCGTTTGCGCCTGATTCATCCAGGCTTGCCATTTTACTCTTTACCTCATCCGGGATATCCCTTCCCCATCCGCCTTTTGCCGCCGGATTATTCCCGGCATGAAAAACTATCCCTGTCTGCGTAGAGAAGACGGGTTTTTTGAATACCATATAATTGCGTACCAGCCATGGTGACAGGACCAGTCCAAAAGATATAAACAGAATCGCTATAGGTTTTAAAGAACCTCTCGGCAAATGTTTTCTATTCAGCGGAATAACGGCGGCCGCGACCAACACAAAAATACCGAACATCGATCTCGTAAGGGCGCTTATGCCGAGGAATATGCCCGATGTAAAAATTGACAGCAAGGATCCGCTTTTAACGCCTCTTAGGAATAGATACACAAATACCAAAAATGTGAAGATCACCAGGTTTTCCGACAGTATAAAAACCGGCCCGCCGTAGTAATTAAGTATTATGAATGGTTTATATATCAATCCCGCTGCTGCCGCGGTCAGCGCTACCTTTTCGTTAAAAAATAACCCGGCAATAAGAAAAAGAAGCACCGGGATGAAGGATAGTATCAGGGCCTGGCAGATTCTAACAGCGTTATAATTTTCTATGCCGAATAACCGGTATATGCACATGAGAAAAAGCGGGTAACCCGGCGTCCGTAACGCGGTAATTCCTCTGAAAGGCATGCGATCGCTGGCGTAAGTATAGCCCTTGCCGGTAATGATATTCTTCGCCAGTTCGCTATATTCCAAAGAATCGCTCTTTACGGCTTTGACCTCTTCCGGTGTCAAAAAAACAGGCAGCATCCTGCTCACGATAGACGCCGTCAATATAATCGCCAGAATTAATATTTTATTTTTCATACCCTATCTGACCGCCGCGATCAAAAACACCCTGTCCCCCAGACTAAGCGCATGCCCCACAGGGCTGCAGGAAACTTCCGCCGAAACGTATTTAACGAGCCGTCCGGCCTTCTCTTTTAACGAGTTGCCGTCAAACCCTTCTACGAAACGGGGCGAGTCCTCCGTTATCCTGAAATAGAGAAGCCTGAAACCGTTATCCTCTATTGCCCGCCGCATGGTATTGGCGGCGAATTCAAGTATGTGATACGGAGGATTATCCGACATCCTGTCTTTCTTAAATACCATGTTAAGCGCAAGGAACATATTATACAGGGACCTGTTGAATGTCATCGGCCCTTCGATAACAAACAGCGATGTTTTTGTCATAACGTTTTTAACACAGCCGAATATATTGTCTACCCCTGACATATGCTCCAGGACATCACCCATATAGACAATATCGAATTTGGGGAGCGTAAGAGACGCCTCGCAAAAATCCTTGTTTATGACATCGATGCCGTAAGTATTTTTAGCATAGGCTGCCATCGCGGCATTCGGCTCAAGGCCGGTACACTTATAACCCATCTCTTTCGCTGCGCCCAAAAAATGTCCGCCGGCGCATCCTATGTCGATCATGGAACCTGTATTCTTATATTTTTTTATTACATCTAGCGTTTTCACGGCATTATCCCTGGCCGCGTCTTTACCCTCATAGTATCCTAAAATCCTGGAATTCCTTACCCAGTATTTTTTAAAATAATCCGCGTCGTCGTACATCTTTTTCATCACATCTTTATCCGGCAGAGGATCCACGTACAGAAATCCGCACCCCAGGCACCGGGTCAGATAAAAGGGCGTCCCCTGATACCTGTATCCTCCGAATATCGACCTTTTGGTTTTAACGCTTCCGCAAAGCGGGCATTTCGGCATCAGCTTGCCCCTGAAATATTTTTAAAAACTTGACCGAGTTTTGCGCTGTTTTTACGCGCGTCAAAATACCTATTTACTATTTCGGATGCCTCGCCGACCATCTTGTTTTTTAAGGCTTCGTCGTGGAGCGCTTTTCCGATTGCCTGCGCAAATGCCGCCGTATCTTTCGGGTCGGCCAATAAAACAGCCCCCGAGCCATTTTCCACCTCTTTTATAGATGGTATATAGCTTGCCACGCAAGGCACCCGCGCGGCCATCGCTTCGAGAAGCGCGACGGGAAGCCCCTCATAGTCCGAAGGAAAGGCAAAGACG
>JAKLDX010000042.1 GCA_022703295.1 Candidatus Omnitrophota bacterium | reverse complement strand
ATCCTCCTCTTACGAAAGTAAAATATGAGGAGATGGGCAAGATATTCAATAAACCCAGGCTTCTCTTACTTTCTCTCATACAAAACTGGATCGTCGGGCCCGTGGTCATGTTCGTACTTGCCATAACCTTCCTGCGGAATTATCCTGAATATATGATCGGCGTGATCCTGGTAGGGCTCGCACGTTGTATAGCAATGGTCATAGTGTGGAATGAGCTTGCCGAAGGGGACAGGGAGTTTGCCATAGGGCTAGTCGCTTTTAACGCGCTTTTCCAGGTTTTGTTTTACGCAGCATATATCTATCTGTTTATTACCTTTGGCCTTAATAAGTTAGGGCTCACAAGAGGCCTGAATGTCAGCATATCGATGATTGAGGCTGCCAAAACCGTACTTTTTTACTTAGGGATACCGTTCTTAGCCGGGGCCATTACCCGGGTCGGATTTATTAAACTAAAAGGCAAGAAATGGTTTGAAGATGTTTTCATTCCAAGAATAAGCCCGGTTACCGTCATCGCGCTTCTATTTACTATCGTTGTTATGTTTTCACTTAAAGGGCAATATATAATAAAACTTCCGTTCGATGTGGTACGCATAGCCATCCCGCTTCTCATATATTTCTTCTTCATGTGGTTTATCACATTTTTTATAGCCCGCAGGATGGGCATTAATTACGGGCAGACAACAGCGGCATCGTTCACCGCGGCAAGCAATGATTTCGAGCTTGCCATAGCGGTAGCCGTAGCGATCTTCGGCATAAGTTCCGATCAGGCTTTTGCCACTGTTATAGGGCCGCTGATAGAAGTTCCCGCGCTCATTATCCTTGTCAACGTAGCCCTGAAACTTAAAACAAAGTATTTTCATGGAAAACTGTATTAAAGTTAACTTTTAATTAACAATTTACAACATCAAGGCAGTCAAAATTTCCTCCGCAATATATGCCGTATAAGCACACTTGCCTACCTCGGCATAAAGAAGTATAATATCCCCATAATATGGAAAAGGCCGCGACTATTAAAGAATGGTACATGATACAGGCTGCGCTCATCAGCCTTTGGTTCAATGTCGTACTTTTCGTATTCAAGCTTGCCGCGCTCGTAATAGTGCATTCACTCGCCATCGCCACGGATTTCGCAATTACTGTAGTCGGGCTTACGGTATCGATCATCCTTTACAAGTCCCTGAAGTTATCGATGAGGCCCGCCGACTTAATACATAATTACGGTTACGGAAAAGTCGAGCACGTGTGCGAAGCCATGGAGGGCGTGGTCCTCTTGGGCATAGGCGGCATAATGTCATTCCAGTCTATCGCCGCATTATTTCATCCGAAAGAAGTGGTTTTTCCGTGGGTAGGTTTTGCTTCGAGCGTACTGAGCCATACTCTTAATTTTATCGGGGCGTTCTTAATATTCCAATTGGCGCGGAAAAGTTCTTCGCCGGCGGTAAAGGCCGAAGGAGTTCATTATACGCTTGAAGGCTTCATATCCTCGGCGATCGGATGCGCTTTCATATTAACCATACTGGTGAAAGAGGGTAAGTTTTCTTTCATAGAGCCTTACATAGACCCTGTCACCACTATACTTGTCAGCATTGTCATTGCCATTCCATCCATCAGATTGGCCAAACAGGCCTTTGTGAACCTGCTCGACATTTCCATCGAAGAGCCGAGCAAGATGGAGGCTGTGGTGCGCCTTGCCAAGCACGCGGATTATTATTGCAATTTCAAGGACATAAAGACAAGGACAGCCGGGCACAAGAAATTCGTCGAGATGAAGATAATAATGCCTAAGGACATGCCGTTTTCCAGGGCGCATGATGTAGTATCGAAGATCGAGAAAGATATAGCCTCCGGCATTCCCGACAGCGAAGTTACGCTTACCATGATACCATGCTCTAAGGATTGCGGACTTGTGCAGGACAATAAACCATGCCCTTATTACGCGGATAAATGAAGGGAGGCAGTGTTATGAAGAAAATTTTAGTTTTGGTGTTGTTATGTTTAGCTGTAATGCCGTCTTTTGCGAAAGCCGAAGAGGCAAGGCCGGTTCAATTGGCGCTATTTAATCCTGTCCAGCTGGTCCCGGAGGACGAATCGATCAAGGGGCTGCGCCTTAGCGTATTTTACACGGTCAATAAAGATGTCAGTGGTTTGAGCCTTGTGTGGCTGGGGGTGAACAGGACCAAGGGAGAGGCTGCGGGTGTTGAGATAGGCCTTGGTAACTGGGTAGAAGGGGCTGCTTACGGCGCTCAGATCGGCATCGTCAACCATGCCGGAAAGCGGTGCGTGGGCATGCAATACGGCATGGCGAATGTCGTAGAAGGCGATTTCACGGGCGTGCAGTGGGGCCTCGTGAACTGGGCCGAAGGATTCATGCACGGCCTGCAGTGCGGCGTCGTTAATGTTTCCAAGGGCGAGTCCGCAGGCATAGATCTCGGCGTCGTAAATTATAACGACGGGACATTCAAAGGTTTCCAGGGCGGTTTTGTGAATTATGCGAAGCAGATGCGCGGATTACAGCTGGGGATCGTGAACTATACTAAATCTCTTGATGGGGTGCAGATAGGCCTCGGGAACTACAACGGCAATAAAGATCCCATGGAATTCATGGTCCTTGTCAACTGGTCGTTCTGAATACAGCAGCTCATAAATATTGGGTTGACCGGCTACCTTGCGAGTAGTATCATAATAACCACAAACCGCAAAGAGGTGGTTATGGATAATTATAGTAAACATAGGCAAGCAGAGCAACTCTCATGGTGAGGGTTGCTTTATTTTAGAAAAGGAGGTATTTTTATGAATAAGAACACCCTGTTTATAGTAGTAGCTTTATTGTGTATCAGCGTGGCATTAATAGGTTGCGGCGCAAAGAAAGAAGCGTCTCCGCAGGCGGCCATACAGAAATCCGAAACGATGGCTACGGTTCAGCAGAAGGCCGATTACCTGGTCGGCCAGGCAAAGGCATTCTATAACTCAAAGCAGTACAATGATGCCATGTCCATAGCCCAGTATGTGGTATCATATGTTGACGCCAATTCGCAGGCCGCAAAAGGGTTGATAGAAAAAGCAAAAGATGCGCTTGCGGCGCAGGCCAAACAGGCGGCGGAAACTATGAAAAAACAGCTCGGTAGTTTCGGTAAATAGCATCTATAGAACGATATGGGAGGGCGATATGGGGGCATTGATAGGATTAGTAGTTCTGGTATTGGATATCATTGCTATAGTTGATGCGGTGAAGAGTTCTATGGATACGGGCAAAAAGGCGCTGTGGATAATCCTGGTCCTGGTGCTGCCGGTGATAGGTATGATCCTATACTTCGTTATCGGAAAGAAAAAATAGCTCAGACAGGTTATACAGGCATTTGATATAAAAAAATATCCACCTATTTCAGGTGGATATTTTTTTATCCCCTGATACCTAAAAATTATGTAAAACATCCAAAAACTCATAAAAAACGCTGAGAGAGTTGTCAAAATTAGAATTAGTATGTATATTTATATTAAATAATATAGTGATTATATGTATTATATCGGAACATAAAAGGAGGTATTGATGAAAAAAGTTATAGGAATAACCGCAGGCATAGCGGCGCTTGCGGGGCTTCTGTTCGGATATGATACGGGCGTGATATCCGGTGCGATACTTTACATAAAAGACCAGTTCCGATTGTCGTCCGGCGCCGTCGAAAGCGTTGTAAGCGCAGTTCTGTTAGGAGCTGTTTTTGGGGCCGCATTTTCAGGATCGCTTGCCGACCGTTTCGGAAGAAAAAAGGTTCTTATGGTTACAGCTATCTTGTTCACGATCGGTGCCATAGGAGCTTCTTTAAGCATCAATATCCCCATAATGATAGCCTTTCGCGTAATAATAGGAGTGGCTATAGGAGTCGCCTCTTACACAGCCCCCTTATATATATCCGAAATTTCTCCTCCGGAATCACGTGGGGCGCTTGTCTCGTTAAATCAGCTGATGATAACGTGCGGTATCGTTGTGGCATACCTTGTCGACCTGGCGTTAACGATCGGCGATAACGGATGGCGGTGGATGTTTGGGCTTGGCGCATTACCTGCAATTGTGCTAATGGCTGGAATGATGTCGTTGTCAGAAAGCCCGAGATGGCTTGTTGGCCAGAACCGCATAGAAGACGCGCGCAAAGCCCTCGGCAGGATAATGGACAAGCATAGGATCGAAGGGGAGATAAAGGAAATACAAAAATCCCTTACGATCAAAACTGGTTCATGGAAAAATGTTTTGGAACCGTGGGTAAGGCCGGCGCTGGTGATCGGCATAGTGTTGGCATTCTTTCAGCAGGCAACAGGTATAAATACGATAATTTATTACGCGCCGACGATATTCGAATTTGCCGGGTTCGGGTCACATAAAGTCTCTATTCTTGCGACGGTAGGGGTGGGCACGGTTAACGTCCTGATGACCGTAGTGGCGATATGGTTCATTGACAGGCTAGGCAGAAAGCCCCTGCTATACATAGGGCTCATAGGAATGACTTTAAGCCTGGGGTTGTTGGGCCTTGCATTTTATCTTCCCGGCATGATGAGCGCCTTAAAGATGCTTACGGTATTGTGCGTTCTATTTTATATAGCATCTTTCGCGATAAGCCTGGGGCCCATATTCTGGCTTATAATATCTGAGATCTATCCGCTGAGGGTCCGCGGCAGGGCGATGAGCCTTGCGACGTTATCGAACTGGCTTTTTAACATGCTGGTCGCGTCGACTTTTCTTACGCTCACCGAAAAACTGGGCAAGGCGGGGGCATTCTGGTTCTATGCCGTTGTCTGCGTGGCAGGTCTCGTATTCTGTTACCTGTACGTTCCCGAGACTAAAGGCCGCACACTCGAAAACATAGAAGATTTCCTAAGAAAGAATAAGGGCCTGCGGGCCTTCGGGAGAATGTGAATATGAAAAGATATATTATAGTGATATTGTGCGGCCTATTTTTTGCCTCCAGCGCATACGCCAGTTATAACCCTTCATATAAAAAAATCCAGGCGGAGAACCAGCAGCTGGAAAAGATGGGAAAAGAGCGGGTGTGCTGGACAAAAGATGCTTATATGCTCGGTGATTGGAAATGCAAGCGCGAAGAATTGGCCAATAA
Organism: Candidatus Omnitrophota bacterium; assembly: GCA_022703295.1. Classification (GTDB taxonomy): domain Bacteria; phylum Omnitrophota; class Gorgyraeia; order 2-01-FULL-45-10; family 2-01-FULL-45-10; genus JAKLDX01. Next base: position 2,591 of record JAKLDX010000042.1, on the reverse strand, counting down.
AGGTGTTACGTTCGGCGCTACCTATACCACCGATGTCCTGGCCGACGTGGCTGGCGGCAAAGGGCAGGGCATTCGCTATGACCACTCTATGGGATGGGATATTAATTTCGACCTTGAGAGGTTTGTCGGCATGCTGGGCACGCAATTCCATATATCGGGCCTGTGGCGACAGGGGCAGAACCTTTCAAAAACAGTTATAGGCAACGATCTTGTGGTGAGCACGATATACGGCCACCAGCAGTTCAGGTTTTACTTTCTATATCTGGAAAAGGACTTGCTGGACAAGAGGCTGAATATACGCATAGGGAGGATAGCCGCAGGAGACGATTTTGCCTCGTCGCCCCTTTATGGTAACTATGTAAGTAATGCCGTTGACGGAGTTCCTATAAGCATACCCATAAACCTCTGGTTCTCGGTTTACCCTACCGCCACATGGGGAGTGCGGACAAGATTCAATTTAAACGACGATTTCTATATACTCTCCGGCCTGTATGACGGCGATAAAGGAGTGGAGCGCGACTCCATGTACGGCCTGGATTTTTCGCTGCGCCTGAAAGAAGGCATTGCGTTTGCCCAGGAATTGGCCTATGCCCCGAAAGCGGGCCTTAGCTCGGCTCACCTGCCCGGGCATTACAAGGCCGGCATATATTATAATGGCGCGGTCCGCAGGGACCTATATTCTGACATAAACGGCAGTTCCTATGCCTATACGGGCCTTGACTCGAAGAAACACGTCGGTAGCTTTAACGTCTATATGCACGCGGACCAGATGATATACCGTGAAAAAGGGACTACTGACCAGGGGCTTACGCCGCTTACAGTCGTAACGCTCGGGCCGGACGACCTCAACAAGTTCCCGTTCTTTATCATGAGCGGCCTTGTATATAAAGGATTGATCCCTACCAGGGATAGCGATACGACGGCCGTTCAATTTGTCTATGCTAAATACAGCGATGCGCTGAAAAAATCACAGGAGTCCGTAGGGGCGCTCTCGCAGGAATATGAAATCGGGCTTGAATTTACGCACAAAGTAATAATAACCAAATGGATGTATATGCAGCCCGATATTCAGTATATAATACAACCCGGCGGGACCGGCGACATAGACGATGCCCTAGTGTTAGGTTTCCAGTTCGGGCTGACATTCTAGTAAATTTTAAGCGTCATTGACTCTGATTATGGTAAAGAAAACACTTGCCGCATTAGCTGCAACTTTCATTGTCGTTTGTTGCGTTTTCTGCTTTCACGCCTGCTCGGAAATAAATACTACTTCATGGGAAAGGCTGTCCGACAAAGATATAGGGCCTCAGGGCAGAGCGGCGCTCATCATCAATAAAAAAAACTGGAAGCACGCCGAAACAGAACATTTCGTCTGCCATTTTACCGACGACAAAGAGGCCGAAATATGCTATGTAAATTCGGAAGTTTATTATAACTGGATAAAAGATTTTTTCGGCGTCTTGCAGGACAAATGGCGCAAGAAGAACCACGTCTTTATATTCACCGAAAAACCTATGTGGGACGATTTTCTCGCCAGGCTTAATTACAAGAGAAAAGTAGATGGCTTTACCAACGGCTGGGAGCTGTTTATGTACCGGCAGCCGGATTTTGTCGGGCCCAGGGAAAGCCTGGCGCACGAGATGACCCATATAATAGTATTCAGGTTCACGGCCGGGCCGCTCCCGTTATTTTTAAATGAAGGATTTGCCGAATTCGTCAGCTCGCAGGCCATAAAACTTCAGCTTGAGGAAGGCGGATGGAAACAGGGCCTATCGAAACACCTGAACCCCGAAGAGTATATCCCGCTTAACGAGATCGCGGCGATGAACTCCTACCCCGAAGGAAGAGTGGCCGCTTTTTACGGAGAGAGCGGATGGTTCACGAAATTCCTGGTGTCTAAATACGGGAAAGAAAAATTTTACGATCTTTTAAAATCGGTGTCGCACGGAGAGGATTTTAAAAGATCATTGGAAAAGGTATGCGGATCCGATCTCGAAACGGTCGAAAATGATTTCAAGTCATATTGTATGGCCAAAAACTGACCGGAAGTTATAAAAAATCATTGATAAATACCCCGCCAGTGTCTATAATACATCTGACAAAGCTAAAAGGAGAAAGAAATGATATTTAATTTCATTCCAAAAGATTCCAACTTCTTCGAACTCTTCGAAAAGCAGGCCGATTATGCGATCCGCGCCGCCGACCATTTCAAGGAACTGGTATCGAAAGAGGCTATCGATAAGGCAGCACTTAGCCGAATGCAGGAAATAGAGCATCAGGGGGACGAGGTCGCACACGATATAATAAACCGCCTAAACAAAACGTTCATCACGCCTTTCGATCGCGAAGACATTCACTCCCTCACCAAAGAGCTCGATGATGTCATCGATATGCTTACTACCATAGTTAACCGGCTGGTAGTTTATAAAGTTACAGGTGTGAATAAAAATCTAGTCGAGTTTGCTTCAGTCATCAGTGAATCTGTCCAGGGGGTAGCGTGTATGATCAAGGGATTACGGGGCATGAAACATTCGAAGTCCGTATCTGATGCCTGCGTAGAAATTAACCGGCTTGAAAATGTAGGCGATTCA
>JAKLDX010000041.1 GCA_022703295.1 Candidatus Omnitrophota bacterium | reverse complement strand
ATGAGCGAACTTCACAAGCGCGCCGAAGGGTTGCGTGAAAACAATCCTATGCTAGGCCATCGCGGTGTCCGTCTCGGGATCACATATCCCGAGATAACCGAGATGCAGGTCCGGGCCATCCTTGAAGCCACAGCTGAACTTATCAAGGAAGGTAAAAAGGCTGTTCCTGAGATAATGATCCCGGTCACGTGCGCGAAAAATGAGCTTGATAATCAAAAGGCTATAGTCGAAAAGGTTGACAAGGAAGTCCGTGAAAAGTTCGGCCTTAAGAAACTTCCATACATGTACGGGACGATGATAGAGATACCGCGCGCAGCGCTCCAGGCCGCGAACATGGCAAAGACCGCGGAATTCTTCTCGTTCGGGACCAATGACCTTACGCAGATGACTTTCGGCTTCAGCCGTGATGATATAGGCAGCTTCCTGCCTGATTATATAAACTCTAAGATACTGCCGGCAGATCCGTTTCAGACGATCGACCAGGACGGTGTAGGCGAGCTGATGAAGTTAGGCATTGATCGCGGCCGCTCTGTCCGCAAGGACCTGAAGGTCGGCATATGCGGCGAGCACGGAGGAGACCCGGATAGCGTTAAATTCTGTCACAGGGTCGGGATGAACTATGTAAGCTGTTCGCCGTTCCGCGTTCCGATAGCAAGGCTCGCTGCGGCGCAGGCTGTTATTGAAGGTAAGAAGAAATAAATTAGCTATAAGCTATAAGCATAATATTTAAGGCTTACAGCTTAAGGCTTACAACTTAAGGCTAAATATGGATGCAATTCGACTTTATCTTAAAGACATAAAAAAGCTGCCGCTTCTTACCGCGGAAGAGGAGATATCGCTTGCCGAACGGATAAAAAAAGGCGATAAGGCCGCGCGGGCCAAGATGATTCAGTCGAATTTGCGTCTCGTGATAAACATCGCCAAAAAATATTCGCACCTCGGCGTGTCAATGCTTGACCTTATAGAAGAAGGCAACCTCGGCCTGATGAAGGCTGTAGAAAAATTCAATCCGAAAAAGGGTTACAGGTTCTCTACCTATGCGGCTTGGTGGATCAGGCAATACATATCCAGGGCCATAGCCAATCAGGGTAAGACCGTCAGGATGCCGGTTTATATAATCGAGCTTCTGATGCGCTTCAAAAAGGTCACGGAAAACCTCACCAATTCTCTCAAGAGAAAGCCCAAGCTGAATGAAATAGCAAAAAGAATGAAGTTGCCTATGAAGAGGGCTAAGCAGCTCAACAGGATGGTTTCGGGAATATCCAGCCTCAATGCGCCGGTCGGCGAAGAAGGTTCCACCGAATTCATGGACCTGATCGAAGATGAAAACATGGTATCGGCGGTCGACGAGTTGTCTAACTTCCTGACTCAGGAGAGGATAAAAGGTCTGCTTGAGAAGATGTCGAAAAGGGAACAGAAGATACTCAGCCTAAGGTTCGGCCTTAAAGACGGCGTGCCGCATACTCTCAGGGATACGGCCAAGCATTTCGGAATAACCCGCGAAAGGGTGAGGCAGATAGAGAGCGCTGCGGTGAAGAAGATGCGCGAATATATCATGCAGCAGGATAAAGAAGCCCTCGCGAAAAGGCGGTAAAATATGGAGGCGGCCATGACGGAGCTAAAATCATACATAAGGGACATCCCCGATTTTCCCAAGAAAGGAATAATCTTCAAGGACATAACGACCCTCCTGAAAGATAAAGACGGTTTCAGGAAAGCGGTTGACCAGATAGCCGATAAATACAAGAATGAAAATATTGATGTAGTCGTTAGCGTGGAAGCGCGCGGATTTTTCTTCGGTTCGGCCGTTGCGTATAAGATCGGGTCCGGACTGGTTCCGGTCAGAAAGAAAAGTAAACTTCCGTTCAAGACCCATTCAGTGTCATATCAACTGGAATACGGTACCGATACGCTGGAGATTCATCAGGATGCTTTTCAAAAAGGGGCAAGGATCCTCATAGTAGATGATCTTCTGGCTACGGGCGGGACTGCCAAAGCGGTTGCGGATCTTGTAACGAAAATGGGCGCTAAGGTCGTCGGCATAGCCTTTGTCATCGAACTCGTTCCGCTGAAAGGCCGCGATAAGCTAAAAGACTATCCCGTATTTTCATTGATAAAGGATGAGTATTGTTAAAGGGGAAAAGTGGCGCCCCTGGCCCGAGTCGAACGGGCGACACCAGGTTTAGGAAACCTGTGCTCTATCCATCTGAGCTACAGGGGCACGAGCGAATTCAAAAATTGAAAAGTAATTATAGCAATTTTTTCTGATCATGTAAAGGAAGATTTGCTGCGATGATAGACCTTCACACTCATACATTTTTTTCTGACGGCGAGTTGCTTCCCAGTGAACTTGTCCGGCGCGCGGAAGTAAAAGGGTATACGGCGATCGCGCTGACGGATCACGTAGACCTGTCTAATATAGATTTTGTCCTGCCGCGCATAGTCAGGGTCTGTGAAGTTCTGAATAGGCACTGGAAGATCCTGTCCATCCCGGGCGTTGAGATAACCCATGCTCCCCTGAAAGAAATAGAAGGGCTTGTAAAGTACGCCCGAAAAAATGGGGCTAAAATAGTTGTTGTTCATGGCCAGACACTGTCAGAGCCGGTTATACCTGGGACCAATCGGTGCGCAATTGAAGCCGGATGCGATATATTGGGCCATCCCGGTAAAATAACCGAACCTGATGCCAGATTGGCTAAGAAAGTGGGCGTTTTTTTAGAGCTGACTACACGCAAAAGTCACTCTGTAGGAAACAAGCACATTTTTAACATGGCTAAAAAAACAGGCGCCGGCATGATACTTAATACGGACTCCCATTCTCCAGAGGATCTTGTTTCTGATGTTTATGCACGTAAGATATTGAAAAATATAGGGTTAGGAAAATCTCATATTAACGAGGTATTCCGGAATTCAGAAAATTTGATAAAAAAGTTAGGAACTTAAAAGTTGAATCTGGCTTGACAAAAGCCAGATTTATGATATACTTTTGTTAAATTAAAAAGTTGGTTCGCCTATAACACCATAGATAACTTAAATCTTGGCGAAAGAGGAGGTGGTGCCTAAAATAGCCCAAGGTTATCAAGATGTGGTGATATAGATAAAGAAGTAAAAGATACAATGAGTAAGGCTTTCATCCTCGACGCGCAAAAAAAGAAAAGCCGAAACCTTATGATATAATATTTATTAGATAGTAAAATTTAAAAAGGAGGAAACATGCGGTATTTAAAGGCTCTATGCGTTTTAGCGTTAGCGCTTTGCGTTACAGCGAGCGTATATGCCGAAACTCAGAGCGTTAAAGTAAGCGGAGACCTGACAGTCAGAGGTATTTTCCGCAATCAATATGATTACCAGGGTTCTCCCGATGAGAATCCGGATGGCGTTGGCTTAAGGACTGGCATTACCAGTGCGCAGCAGAATTGGTGGATGTCAGTAGCCGAGATAGAAGTAGACGCCGATCTTACTGATAACGTCCAGACAGTAATCAGGATTCTTAATCAGAGAGATTGGAACGTTTACGATAAGAATATCGGAGCTGATTCAAGTCTTGCGGTGAATGGCAGAGGCGGATACATTGCGAATAATAACGAGTTTGACGTAATGATCGACCTCGCATACGTAGTGTTGAAAGACTTTATTTACTCGCCACTTACGTTGACAATCGGTCGCCAAGACCTGTGGTTCGGTAAAGGATTCATCGTTGGTTTGAACCAGCAGAACCCTGGCAATAACCTGTCAGCACCTGAATATACAGCCATCAATTCGTTTGATGCGATAAAGGCTGTATTGGATTACGATCCGTGGACGATCACCGGTATCTATTCAAAGATATACGGCGATGCCATTCAGGCAAGTGATGACGTAAACCTGTGGGGCGTAAACGTCGGATATAAGTTCGACGCCTACAAAGCAGAAGCCGAAGGTTATTGGTTCTATAAGAACGATCAGTCAGTTGATCGTTTCGGACCCGGCAAATCTGTAAGCAATGACGTTCATACAATTGGCGTAAGAGGTAGTTTAGATCCGATAGACGTAATCACGGTATTCGGTGAAGGCGCTGTGCAGGCCGGTGAATATACCGGTTGGAGGCTTCAGGAGCCGAACAGGTCCAGAGCCGCTTATGCACTTGATTTCGGTGGCGAATTGAGATATTTTGCCACGAAGTGCGCGTGGAAGCCGAAAATCGGAGCGGAGTACATACTGTATTCCGGCAACAAGCCTGAAGACAGCCCGCAGTCAAGCGGATTGTATACGGGTTGGGATCCTATGTACAGAGGTAAATTCGATTCTGCCATACGTGAATTCGTTGGTAAGTTCTACAGCGATAAAATGTATCAGGCCAGAAGCGATAGGACCCAGACTTTTGCTGATGATTCACGCACCAACCAGAATCAGCTTGTCATCAGGGGAAGCATTCAGCCTATGGATAGCCTGACATTGTCGGCTAACTATAACTTCTTCTGGACACAGGAAGACTATCTTGATAACAGCAACAACAGCAATACCAAGACAGGCGGATTCATAGGTCAGGAAATTGACCTGCAGGCAAATTGGGACTACACAGAAGACGTCAGCTTCGGATTACTGGCTGGCTTCTTTATGCCGAACGAAGTTTACCAGGGCGGTATAGATCAGACTGCAACAGATCTTGTTGGTACCGTAAAAGTAAGCTTCTAAGCAGTAAGTATCTGTTAAAAACCCCCGTTCTGTAAAAGGAACGGGGGTTTTTTATTGACTTTTGACTCAACTCAAAATAAAATAGTCATTTATATGATGTATCTAGGAATAGGCAGAAGGAAGGCCAGGCGATTAGCCCTTTTTTCCGTATTCTTGATTTTGGCATGTCTTTTTTTTATTATATATGGCCGCTCAGCTTTCCGGATGAAAAGGAAGTTGCCGGAAGCGCTGCCGTATACGGTCGAGACGGTTAAGGTGTTCCCTTTTTCCGACGCAGGCTCTCTTAAAGAGTGGGAAGAAAAAGTATTCAAGGGCAGGGTTGTTTATAATATCGAAAAGGGGGAGGCCCTGTCATATGTAAAGGCAAAAAGCCAGGCTTCGGCATCCGCATTATATTATAAGTTAAAAATTGATGCCAAAAATAAGCAGCCGGTCGTAAGCTGGAAATGGCGGGTAGAAAAATTTCCGCAAAAAAAGTTTCCCGAGAATTTAGACACCCAGACTGAAGATGATTTTTCAGCAAGAGTCTATGTGATATTCCCGGCAATGTTCTTTACGAACTCCAAAGTACTGGAATATATATGGGCTGAGAAGCTTCCGGTAGGGACTACGGGCACAAGCCCATATTCGCCGAATATAAAACTGATAGTCTTGCGGAGCGGTCCGAGCAAAGAGTGGGTGACGGAAAAAAGAGATATTGTTGCGGATTACATGAAACTGTTCGGAAGGCTTCCTGAATTTGATATAGGTGCGGTAGCTTTCATGACCAATGCCGAACATACCGGCACAAGCGCCGACGCGATGTATGATGATATAGAGCTGGGATATAAAAAAGAAGAAAGCACGCCGAAAGGGGGCAGGCCTTGAGGACAAAATTTTTTAGAACAAAATATTTGACAGGAAGCCATATTCAATTAAAGTATCTGTCTCTTCTGATGCTGTCTATGGTAGTTCCGCTTGTAGTGGTAGGCATGTGTCTTTATTATCTGATGTTTACTGTTACGGCCGAGCAGATAGGGATACCCGAATATATAGCCTATAACCTGTTCCCTGTCATAAAGAAAATAAACTTCATACTTCTCATGGGCGTGCCGCCGCTGTTCCTAGTTCTCATGCTGTGGGGCATAATACTTTCGCACAGGTTCGCCGGCCCGTTGGAGAGGCTTGAGAAGGAGCTGCATAAAATAGCGAAAGAAGAAGATTATAAGCATAGGATCAAACTGCGCAGGCACGATGATATGAAACCTATCGCTGAGTCTATAAATAATTTGTTGGATAAAATAGAAGGAAGGAAACATGAACACCATAGACAAACAGGCAATAGTAAGTAAAACCGCAAAACTAGGCGACAATGTCGAGATCGGACCTTTTGCGATAATAGAGGATGATGTTGAACTTGGCAGCGGTGTTAAGGTCTATCCCCGCGCCCATATATGCAGCGGGACATCCATAGATGACGGTACCGAAGTCCACATGGGGGCTGTAGTGGGGCACCTGCCGCAGGACCTTACATTTGATAAAAGTAAAAAGACGAAAACGAAGATAGGGAAAAATACCGTCATAAGAGAATATGCTACTATTCACAGGGGCACTAAAGAGGACCATGCTACCACCGTCGGAGATAATAGTTATCTCATGGCCGTTTCGCATGTCGGGCATGATTGTAAAATAGGCAATAGAGTAATACTGGGTAATTGCGCGCTTCTTGCAGGGCATGTCCTTGTTGAGGACGGGGTGTTTATTTCGGGCAATGTCGTTGTCCATCAATTCTGCCGTATAGGGGAGTTGTCCATAGTCGGTGGTTTTACGGGAGTGAATAAAGACGTCCCGCCATATATGCTTGTCCGCGGGCCATCGGTGATAAGATCGGTTAATTTAATAGGCCTGAGGCGTGCCAAGTTCCCCAGGGAGCTCATAGAGAGCATTAAAGAGGCGTATAAATTTTTATATATGTCTGATATGAACACGACCCAGGCCATAGAAGAGATACGCAGGCTTAAACCTTCAAGAGAACTGAACCATCTCGTGGAATTTATCCAGGGTTCGAAACGCGGCATTTGTAAATACAAATACAGCGACACAGATTATTTTGAATAAACAAAAAGCCTACTGGCGCTATAGGCTTACCCTAATCGCAGCAAGCATTATCGTGTCGATCGTCTTTCTTGTTGCTATCCAGCTGACAGGAATATCGGTTTACTTACGGTCGCTTGCCGTATCTTCAAGCGGCAATTTCTACATATCGCTCCTCGTTTACCTTCTGCTCTTCGGGGTGGCCTACTATCTCGTCATGTTGCCCGTGAATTTTTGCGAAAGCTTTGTATTGGAGCATAAATTTTCCCTGTCAAACCAGGGTATTGGTTCATGGGCCAGGGAGGAGGCGAAGAAAGGGGTCCTCTCCGGAGTGATCACACTTTTTTTAATTGAGATATTTTACGTGATAGCTAGGAATTCCGGCGGCTTGTGGTGGCTATTTGCCGCTGTTTTCTGGGTGATTTTTTCAATTTTGTTCGCCAGACTGTTTCCCATCCTGATATTACCTATATTTTATAAATATACTACCTTGCGGGATGATGAATTGAGGGACAGGATATTTAGGCTGTCTGAGAAGTTCAAGATAAAGATAATGGACGTATTCGAGATTGATTTCAGTAAAAATACAAAGAAATCCAATGCCGCGATAATCGGATGGGGCGACGCGCGGCGTATAATACTTGCGGATAATCTCGTGAATGAATTCACGAAAGAAGAGATCGAGGCGGTAATGGCTCACGAAATGGCGCATTATAAATTCGGGCATATCTGGAAGCTGTTGGCTTTCAGCGCTGCCGGCACTATCCTGTTTTTCTATATCTTGAATCTTATAATGCCCTTTATGGCCGCCGTCCTTGGGCTATCCGGCATGTCTGACCCTGCGGCACTGCCGGTATTTTACCTGCTATTTTTTCTGTATGGCCTTATCGCCATGCCTGTTCAGAATGCCTTTTCGCGTAATCTTGAGAATGAGGCGGACCGGGAAGCCCTTAGG
>JAKLDX010000040.1 GCA_022703295.1 Candidatus Omnitrophota bacterium | reverse complement strand
GTCAATTTGGCTTCCATCTCTTCTCCTTCTTTATTAATTAAATTAATAGTAGCAGTAGTAACGGGTGTTGATTTGTGTATATATCCAAAACCCTTTTAACTTGTTAATGTTGCGCCGGAAATCCACCGGTTATTTATACACAGGTTGGTACCACTATCTTTCTATCCGGCTCCTCGGCTCAAAATCCGCCGGGATTACCCACAACCTTCAACAAGTTATGCACAACAAAACCATAGGAAGATAACACCCTATTCCCCGCTTATCATGGCCGTAAGTTTTCCAGCCACTTCCTTTATCTTTTGGTCCTTCTTTATATCGCTTTCAATGCTCTCACACGCATGCATGACGGTCGTATGATCGCGCCCGCCGCATAATTCCCCTATCTCCGGGAGCGAGTGGTCGGTTAACTTCCTTATCAAGTACATGGAAAGCTGGCGCGGGACGACCATTTGCTTGGTCCTGCGCCTGCCTTTTATATCCGAGACACGGACGTTGAAATAAGCCGCGACCTCCTCGAATATGGATTCCGCCGTTATCCTTGACTCTTTTTCTTTCACCATGTCCTTCAGTACGGAGCGTGCGAGCTCTATACTGACGCTCTGTTTCAGGAGGACAGCGTTCGCGACGACCCTCTTCAGGGCGCCCTCAAGCTCGCGTATATTTGACTTTATCTTTTCGCCTATATAAAAGATGACATCATCCGGAACCTCAATATTCTCCCTTTTAAGTTTCTGGCGCAGGATAGCGACCCTGGTCTCGAAATCGGGCTGCGATATGGACACGATAAGCCCCCACTCGAACCTCGACACAAGCCTCTCCTCGAGGCCGTCGATATCTTTCGGGGGTTTGTCGCTAGAAAGCACTATCTGTTTATGCGCGTCGTGCAGCGTGTTGAAGGTATGGAAAAACTCTTCCTGCGTCGACTCCTTCCCGGCGATGAAATGCACATCATCAATAAGCAGGACGTCGACGCTCCTGTATTTTGCCCTGAATTTTTCCGTGGACCGGTTCTGTATCGCCTGGATGAGCTGGTTCGTGAACTGCTCGCTCGTTATGTAGACCACCCTCATATTCGGGTTCTTCGCCGCAACGCAATGGCCGATGGCGTTCATGAGATGCGTCTTGCCCATCCCGGCCTTGCCGTAAATAAAAAGAGGGTTGTATGCTTTTGCCGGGGATTCGGCTACAGCCATGGCGGCGGCATGGGCCATTTTATTGCTCGGGCCTATGACAAAATCGTCGAAGGTATATGCAGGGTTCAGCCCGAGATTGTTATTCACGTCCTGTTTCTTATCGGCGGGCTTCGGTGGTTGGCGTTGGGCGGCCGCGCCGGCGGCGCGTTTATTGGGCTCATTAGCCGAATAAGAGAAATCAAGGGCAAGCCCCTGCCCGGAAATGTTCTTGAGCGTGGCCCTTATCAATTCCAGGTGGTGTTCGAGCAGCCAGTCCTTGAAGAAGCTGTTCGGCACTTCCAGCATAAGGGTATTGTCCGTTATGCTTATTCCCCTGGTAGGCCTGAACCATGTTTCGAAGGTCTGGGGATTTACTTTTTCCCTTATCAGGTCCTTGGTCTTGTCCCAGACCTCAATAGCGTTCTTAAGATTTTCCATGGAAAACCACTGAAAAGTTATTCACAATTTATTCACAGGGCCCGATTACACCGAAAGGCTATTTACCTGCACAGATTATATCAAAGGCAGGGGCAGTTTGCAAGAACTTTTTGCCTTGACTAAGCGGCCAATCGTGGTATAATCCTGCTTTAACTCAAAAGGAGAAAAGATGAAGAAAAATATCACCCTAAAATCGAATTTAAAGAGGAAACGCGTCCACGGTTTCAGGAAAAGGATGAAGACACAGGAAGGCCGGGCGGTCTTAAAAAGAAGGCGTCAAAAAGGAAGAAAACGCCTTTCCGTCTAGAATCCCGCATCATGAAGAGGTTCTCCCTCTCAAGGCGCGAACGGATAACCAGCACGCAGGAATTCAGGTCATCCCTTAACAAGAGCGCATTTTACGTCGGAAAATCGTTAAAAATTGGCGTATCCAGGAACGGCCTCGACGTATCCAGGATCGGGGTCTCCATGAGGCGCGAAAATTTCAGGCTTGCCGTGACCCGGAATAAGCTGCGCCGTTACGCCAGGGAAGCTTTCAGGCTGAACAAGGAGAGTATCTCCAGGGGCTACGATATAATAATCATGCCGCGGGCCCAGGCAGCCAGCCTTGATTACGACAAGTTCCGCGAGGACTTCATTTGCGCGGCCGGCAAAGCGGATATAGTTAAAGGTTGAGAATGTTCAAAAAAGCCCTCATACATGCCATAAATATATATCGTAACTATTTGTCGGTATATAAGTTACGTTGCTGCAGATTCTATCCATCCTGCTCGGAATATGCTGTGGAAGCTATCGGGAAGAAAGGCGCGGCAAAGGGCCTGCTCCTTTCGCTCTTCAGGATAATCAGATGTAACCCATTTTCTAAAGGCGGATATGATCCGGTAAAATAACAATATGAATACTGAAAAAAGAGCGCTGCTTGCCATAGTAATATCGATGTTCATAGTCATCTTCACGCCTATGATCCTCGGCAAATTCTTTCCCGGGCTGAGGCCGCAGCCGAAACCGCAGCCTGTTGCCGCAGCCGTCGCGCCTGTATCATCCGGCGCCGCAAATGAAATGGCTGCGACGGCAGAAAAGCCGGTTATCGCGGATACCGCAGCGCAATTTGTCGACGAGAAAACCATCGTTTTTGAGACGGACGAATATAACGTCGCGTTTTCGGAAACATGCGGCGCAATAAAGAGGATAACGCTTAAAAAATTCCACGATTCAAAAGGCTCTCCGATAATCCTGGCCGACACTCCGGGTGCCGCGGACTCAATCTTTTATACTTCGGGCCTATCCGGCGAGCTGGACAAGGCAAAATTCTCCTATTCCCCCGGGAAGGACAGGGCTGTTTTCACCACAAGATCATCCGACGGCATATTAGTCGAGAAAGAGTATATATTCCAGCCGGGCAAATATACGATAGAGCTCAAGCAGACGATTACCAACAACTCAAGCAAGTCGCGTCCTCTAAAGTATTCCATCATAACCAGCAGCGGGATAGACCCCCTCTCTAAACAGGACGAGATGTATGTCGAGATCGTCCGGGATGTAGACGGGAAAGTAGCAAATACCAACAAGAAGGGTATAAAGGCGAAGGTCGAGACGGTCTGGGAAGGCAGGCAGGTAAACTGGGTTTCGCTCAAGAACCGCTACTTCTCGGTCATTATAAAACCGCCGGCGGCCTTTGTAAAAATAGTTTCTAACAAGTTGCAGGACAACAATATACAAACAAAGATAGAATCCGCAGAGTTTACTATAGGGCCGAATGCCTCTGCTACGAATAATTTTACCCTTTACGCGGGACCCAACGATTATGATAAGATCGCCTCTCTCAAGATGGGCATGGAGAACTCTCTCTATTTAGGGTTTACCGGAAGCATTGGCAAGATACTGTTTGTCGTCCTGAAGTTCTTTAACGGGGTCGTGAACAACTGGGGCCTCGCAATAATATCGCTTACGATTTTCATCAATATCCTGCTATTCCCCCTGACCTTCAAAGGCATTAAAGCCATGAAGCAGATGCAGGCTCTCCAGCCCAGGATAGAAGCCCTGCGCAAGGCGAATAAAGATAACCCCCAGAAGATGAACAAAGAGATCATGGAGATGTACAAGAAGTACAAGATAAACCCCATGGGCGGATGCCTACCTATGCTGTTGCAGATGCCGGTATTCTTCGCTTTGTATCAGGTTCTCATGAGGTCTCCAGAGCTCAGGGGCGCGCCGTTCCTGTGGATAAAAGATCTGTCGCAGCCCGACAGAATAGTTTCATTTAAAGCGTCTATCCCATTCTTAGGCAATGACTTAAATATATTACCATTACTAATGGCTGTGGCTATGTTCTTCCAGCAGAAACTGTCTGCCCCGCCGGCATCATCGCAGAATGACCAAATGGCCCAGCAGCAAAAGATGATGGGTGTTATGATGCCCGTCCTGTTCGGATTCCTTTTCTACAATCTCCCATCAGGATTGGTAATGTACTGGCTGACGAACACGGTATTGACGGTGGTCGAGCAGGAGTTATTTCTTAAGAAGGAAATGTTCCACGTGGAACATTCGGAATAGCAGGCAAAGGCATCTCCATGAAATCTATAGAAGCTGAAGGTAAAACAACAAAAGAAGCGATCCATGCGGCTCTGGCAAAACTGGGTGTTACCAGGGACAAGGTCCATGTGAAAGTGCTCTCCGAGGGCCACCACGGATTGTTCGGAATGAACGGCCTGAAACTGGCAAAAGTAAAAGTAACCCTCAAAGAAGACCCGCACCATCAACACCACAAATCCTGATTTTAAGACCTATGACCTGATAGTCATAGGCGGAGGTCATGCCGGATGCGAAGCTGCCCTCTGCGCGGCCAGGATGGGCCTAAAATGCCTTCTTTTGACCATGGACCCGGATAATATAGCCCAGATGTCCTGTAACCCTGCCATTGGCGGCCTGGCAAAAGGCCATATAGTCCGTGAGATAGACGCGCTTGGCGGCGAAATGGCCAAAATTGCCGACAGGACAGGCATCCAATTCCGTCTTCTTAACACAAAAAAGGGCCCCGCCGTACAGGCACCCCGCGCTCAATCTGACAAGAAACTTTACAGCTTAGAGATGAAGAATGTCCTGGATCGCCAGGAAGGCCTTGATATTGTCCGGGAGGCCGCGGCCGATCTGCTCACGGCATCAGGCAGGATATGCGGGGTCCTGTGTGAAAGCGGTACCGGCTATAATGCTTCGGCAGTGATAATGGCAACAGGCACATTCCTGAACGGGCTTATCCATATTGGATTCAATACCTGGCCAGCAGGGAGATTTGGCGAGCCCCCGTCCACAAAGCTCTCTAACTCATTAATAACGCTTGGATTTGAAATTAAAAGGCTTAAAACCGGAACGCCGGCAAGGATACTGAAGAAGTCCATCGATTTCTCAAGAACAGAGATCCAGCCCGGTGATCCTGCGCCTACCGCCTTTTCATTCTCTACTGATAGGATCGACCGCCCGCAGGTACCTTGCCACATAACCTATACAAATAAAGATACCCATAAGATAATTCTCGACAACCTCGACCGTTCGCCTTTATACAGTGGAAAGATAAAAGGCATAGGTCCGCGGTATTGCCCGTCAATCGAAGACAAGGTCGTTAGGTTCAAGGATCGGGAACGCCACCAGATATTCCTGGAGCCCGAAGGCCTTGACTCGGATGAGATATATCCAAATGGCATATCTACGAGTTTGCCGGAGGATGTACAACTATCCATGTTAAGGTCTATCAAGGGATTAGAGCATTGTGAGGTTGCGCGTTATGGCTATGCTATTGAATATGACTTTTGCCCGCCTACGCAATTAAAACCGACGCTCGAGACGAAACTCATCGAAGGACTCTACTTTGCCGGCCAGATAAACGGGACATCCGGCTACGAGGAAGCAGCCGCTCAGGGTTTCGTCGCCGGCATCAATGCCTCGCTAAAAATAAAAGGCAAGGAGCCATTCCTGCTCGGCCGCGATGAGGCCTATATCGGGGTATTAATAGATGACCTTGTCACAAAAGGAACGAACGAGCCCTATCGCATGTTCACATCCAGGGCTGAATACAGGCTGCTGCTGCGCCACGATAACGCTGATATACGGCTGATGGGATACGGCCATGAGCTGGGCCTGATAAGCGATAAAGAATATAATGATATGCTCGAAAGGAAGAATTCGATCGATAAAGGAGTCGAGTCGCTGAGACGCAAGCATGCCGGAGACCTTTCGGGCTACCCCGAAGAGATCAGGCGACGCATAATGATCGAGGCGAAATACGAAGGATATATCCGGAGGCAGATCAAGGAAGCCGGACGGATGAAGAAACTCGAGGCCGTAAAGATACCGGACGGCCTTGACTTCAGGTCTGTCAGGGGGTTGCGCAAGGAATCCCAGGAGAAGCTCGACAAGATCAGGCCTCTGTCAATAGGACAGGCATCGAGGATATCCGGCATATCTCCGTGCGATGTCTCCCTGCTCTATCTTTATATTGAATCCCTGCGGGAAAGAAAATCTTGACAAAAAATGAGTCTGCGTTTAGAATGTTCCACGTGGAACAATGGCAAAGATAATTTCCGTATGTAACCAGAAGGGCGGAGTCGGCAAGACTACCACAGCGATAAACCTCGCGTCATATATCGCGCTGGCGGGACGTAATGTATTGGTCGTCGATTGCGATCCGCAAGCCAACGCGACCTCAGGACTCGGAATAGATAAAAAACAAGTCAAAGAGTCGATCTATGATGTGCTAATCAATGGAAAGGAAATATCACAAGTCATTGTTAGTACAAAACTTACAAACTTATATATAATACCTTCGAATGTTCATCTGACGGGGATGGAAGTGGAACTCGTAAATGCCCAAAGCCGCGAGTACCACATGAAGCAAGCCCTTGAGCATATACGCCCGTCATTCGATTTTATTATCCTGGATGCCCCCCCGAGTTTGGGCCTGTTGACAATCAACGCCTTGACCGCCTCAAAGTCCGCGCTTATACCTTTGCAATGCGAATACTATGCGCTTGAAGGATTGTCGCAGCTGCTAAGCACGATAAACTTGGTAAGGCAAAACCTGAATCCATCGCTGGAGATAGAGGGCATATTATTGACGATGGCGGATTTCAGGACGAAGCTTACGGATGAGGTAATAAAAGAAGCAAGGAGCTATTTCGGAGAAAAAGTATACAACACCGTAATACCGCGTTCGGTTAAGCTCGGCGAGGCCCCCGGATTCGGGATGCCTGTCGTCATGTATGATAAGCACTCGCAGGGCGCGCGCAGTTATTATGAGTTCGCGAAGGAATTCCTGAAGACAGATTTTCCGCTGGAGTTGAAAACGAAGCAAGAAAAGGAGATCCCCGATGGAGAAGAGAGTATTAGGCAAGGGGCTTAAGGCGCTCATTCCCGATGACGTTCCCCAAAGGTCGGAGAGCAGGGGAACGGTCCAGATAAATATTGCAGATATAGTGCCCGGCAGGTTCCAGCCGAGGGAGGTCTTCGATCCCGACAAGCTGAGGGAACTCGTACAATCCATAAAGGAAAAAGGCCTGATACAGCCGGTGGTCGTCAGGCCGAGAGGCGACGGATATGAGCTTATAGCCGGCGAGAGAAGGTTCAGGGCCGCGAAGGAGCTCGGAATAACGCAGGTCCCGGCGATAATAAAAGACGTAAAGGACGACGAGGCGCTTGAGATCGCGCTTATAGAGAACATACAAAGGGACGACCTCAACCCGCTCGAGGAAGCAAAAGCATACCAGAGGCTGTCTGACGAATTTTCGCTGACGCAGGAGCAGATATCGGAGAAAGTGGGCAGGGACAGGGCCTCGGTCTCGAATGCAGTAAGGTTATTAAGGCTTCCCGACAAAATAAAAGAAGAAATATACCTCGGCAGGATATCGGCGGGACACGCGAAAGCCATACTTATGCTCGACTCGCAGCAGTCGCAGCTCGACCTTTGCCTGAAGATCATAAGGCGCGGGCTTTCGGTCCGCGAGGCGGAGTATTATGTAAGGCGCAAGATCACGGGGAAAGCCCGCCCGGCGAGGCCGCGCAAGCATGCGACCGAGATAAGGGCCGTCGAGGAAGAATTACAGAGGATACTC
>JAKLDX010000004.1:20758-21020 GCA_022703295.1 Candidatus Omnitrophota bacterium | reverse complement strand
AGGGTTTATAAGGTTGCGGGGGGTCTCCACGGCGTCGGGGTGAGCGTGGTGAATGCGCTTTCGGAGTGGCTCGAGGTGGAGGTAAGGCGCGACGGCAAGATCCACCACCAGGAATACGAGAAAGGCAAAACCGCCTCAAAGCTGAAAGTCATAGGGGAAGCAAAGAAGACCGGGACGCGCGTGACTTTCAAGGCGGACAAAGAGATATTCGGCGATAAAATAAATTATAGCTTTGACACCCTGGCCAATCGCCTCAGAGAGC